>CAZYEG010000057.1:0-7577 GCA_964646365.1 uncultured Methanosarcinales archaeon | reverse complement strand
CCCGTAGGACCATCATACACGCACCAACTTTCTCCATGTTTTCTTCTAATCCCTGTATAATCTTGATCAACATAATCCCATGTATTATTACAATCTTTACATGGCCTGCCATTACATAAATTTGCACCACTCGTATCAATCGTATAACAATCACATACAGAATTATCTACATAAAACTGCATTCCTTTACTGGTACAATCAGACTCTTTTGAATTTGCGAAACACGTTTCGCCACGAGAATCTTTACAACACCCAAGTTCTCCATTTGTTATTGTAATCTGCTCATTGTTGGTAACTGTTTCTTTCCCGGCAATTGCAAAATTAAAATAAGATTCATCACCTGAGATATTCGTCATTATTGAATACAATATGTCTGGGTAATCCCTATGTTTCTCAATAATAATTTCAGCCCCTGTGCCCACCATCCATTTCTCTTGCTCAAAATAACCATTCATCGCTTCTGCATTTAAGGCATACATGGCAACTTCGTAAAGCCGTCCAAGAGATGATTCCACATTCTCAATCACTGCTTCTGTATGGACAACCTCATCAAGCTTAGATAAAGTCAAAGGATATTTTACCTTAACAACAACCTCAAACTCTCCTATCCTAACTTCTGCTGTTGCATTCTCTTTTTCAATAACATATCCTTGTTCTTCAAATAACGATAAATCAACACAGCTTTCAATTTTCTGTGATATATACAAAGCCAACTCTGCTTCCATCTCTTGTTTAGTAAGAATTACATTTTCGAAATCCGAATTAGTATCTCCTTCACGGGCTAGATATCTATAACGAACTCCGTCATACATATTATAATTAGCAAGCGCATAAAGCGTACCACCATTCTTACCAATAAAATTTATCGGATCATGTGACTCTTGTTTTACACAAGATTCTATATAGCTAGTAAGCTCTGGAATCTCAACTATTCTTGCTTCTCCTGCAAGTTCTTCTGTAAAAGAAATATCTCTCACATAGAAAATAAATGCTGAAAGTATCAAAAGTATTATACCTAAAATAATATAAACTGTAATTTGTCCTTTCTTTCGCACTTTGGTTCCTCTTTTTATTATATATTCAGCAAATCTTCGTATATAAAACTTTTCATATAACAAATTTTAAATAACAAACAGAACATAAATCAACTATGCACAAACAAATATTAACTATCATACTTATATTCTCAATTATTACTATTTTTTCTTCATGTGATATTGTTGACAATAATTCTGATGGAAATGAAAGCGAAGAAGACAATTTGACAACTACAGGAATATTAAGAAGTTGTAACCAACCAGATTGCCACCCTCCTGCACAAAATTTTTCTAACATTTACTGCAATGCTTCAGACGTAGGAACTGGTTTCTTATGGAAATATCCTGGAGAATCAAGTGATGTTGTAATAATGTTCCCCGGTGGAGTTGACTGGAGATACGAAAATGTTAAAATGTGTACAGACCCCTCATGTCCAAATGGTGGCACCCTTTTATCAAGAGAAGGATGCAATGGAGGCTGTTTACGAATAAGTGGAATGAGTATAATTCCATCAAACCCATTTTATCTTGTAGTTAATGAAGATTCTGGAAGAGTTCTATACTGGTACATTTGTGATGCATTTCAAAGATGGGGAAATGGTATTAGACAAAGACCTGAATATGGTGGATGTGCAATTTCAGGGCCTTATGTGGCAGGATGTAATGGGGAGGTAACATATGACACTACTACCTCCACTACTACAACAACACTATACTAAATTTCACTAAAGCTTTATAAAGAGATTTTCATTTCTATCTATCTGTAGGGAAGTGACAGGCTATCGGTTATACCGAGGAAAGTCCACCCACCATTAAACGGTTGCTGCGCGCAAGTGCAGGTTCAGAAATGAACGGCAATCGAACAGAAACGAGACCACTTTTTGGCCATAACGATGATATAGTGAAAGTGTAGGCAACTACACCCAGATAACCTGTTGAGTTACCAATGAGAAAGGATGAAACGGCGATCCCTGCTGGTGCAAGTCAAAATGACGCTCAGTTGAATGCCTGTATGCTCTATCGTGATGCTTCGTGCAACATTTGGGAGCAACAGAAGGTGGCTTACAGCTTCTCTACACTTTTTTCTTATTCTTCACAATATAAATATCACAAACTTTTTATATGGGACATTCTTTCCAAAGAGTATGGCAAAGAGCAATAAAATTAACATGCCGATGGGGCAAGGCGGACTTACAAGATATTTTGATGAATATCGTTCTAATATTGTTATCAAACCTGGTCACGTAGTTGTTCTTGTAATAATTGTCATAGTAATTGAAATGATATTGTTCTTAAGAGGCGGGGCAATCTTAGGCCTATAGATAAAAAATGATTCCAGGAATGAACCCACGACAGATGCGTCAAGCCATGAAAAAAATGGGCATTGCTCAACAAGATATTTCTGCAAGTGAAGTTATCATTAAATGTGACGATAAAGAAATCATTATTACCAATCCTCAAGTTGCAAAAGTTAACATGATGGGACAGCAAACATATCAAATTGTTGGTGAAGCTGTTGAACGAGCACTTGACACAACACCAGACATTAATGAAGAAGATTTAAGCACTGTAATGGAACAAACTGGCGCAAGCGAAGAAGACGTAAGGGCCATATTGCAAGAAACAAAAGGCGATCTTGCAGAAGCCATTATGCAGCTTAAAAGTGAAGAATAAAGGTTTCTTAGCACAAATATTATATATTTCAACCATTTATCATAGTATATTGGGGGGAATATGGAAAAATACCAAGAATTCTTAGATGTAGCCAAAAGAAAGCTCCACATAGCTGACCACATGCTCACAGTAACCTACCCAATGATCAGAGACACAAAACTTCTTGTTGCAAGCATTGAAAATCTTTTCCTTGCATTTACAAACACCATGGGCTCACTTTTACATTTTGAAAGATTGTATAAAAGAATCCCCCCATTCAATAATACGTTTGATTCAAAATTCTTCCTCTACACAAATCAAGTACAAGACATGTTTCAAATCGATCATGACTACGCGAATACCATGAGAGACATAAAAAATATCATCCTAGAACACAAAAAAAGTCCTGTTGAATTCTCAAGACAAGACAAATTCGTCATTTGTTCAGAAAATTACGAAACAAAAGTTCTTACATATAATCAAATCAAAGATTACCTTAATAAGGCAAAACTATTTATACAAGAAATCAACTCTATAATACTACAAAATGGAAGAAAACTTTGAAGAAGCGTTAAATGAGTTAAAAAGAGTAGATCACCTCATTCACGTAAGCCTAAAATACACTCGAACTGTAGACGTCCTGATTAGTGTTCTCAAACGTTTTATCAGCTGTACTGACTTTATTATTAATGTTCTATATATCAAAGCTATTGAGGATAAAAAAACTGAAACCATTCCTGATTCTCCTGTTGCTAAGGCAATAAATCTAAAAAACCTCTACGAGGAAGAATATATCAAGAGCATACTTGAAGATTATCTTTTATGGAGAAGATTAATCCGTGCTGAATACACTAAAAGACAGGAATTTAGACGATATGTTACAATGACTGTTGAGGAGAATGGAACAATTGTCGAAATAGATATTGATAGAGTATATGAATATTATGCAAAAGTACAAGAATTTGTTACAAACATAAAAGAACTTATTTCAAATTAATATGCCCAAAACAATACTTATCGCATCAGGGAAAGGAGGCACAGGAAAAACACTGACTTCTATTAACTTTAGTATAGCTCTAAATTATCTCGATCACAAAGTACTTCTAATTGATGGAAACATCAACAAGCCGAACTTGGGTTTACACTTAAATATGTCTGCAGAAAGAAGTCTTCATACTGCTAGTGAAAAAAAACTACGCCCAATAGACCTAATACAAAAACATCCTTCAGGAATAGATTTAATATTAGGCAGCCCACATTTGGAACACTTTGACAAAAAAGATTATAAATCTTACAGGGATGCAATAAAACATATCAAAAAAAATCTTAGTTATTATGACTATATAGTTATCGATTCTGGACCAAACTTCTCAGATGAATTTTTTCACAGCGCAAACATTGCAGATGAAAGTATTATAGTCTCTGAAACAGACCCCATTTCATTACATGAAGCAGAAAAAACAATCCAACTCTGTGATGATGAAAATGCAAGCACAGTAGGTGTTATACTTAATCATAAAAGAATGCACTTGAAAAGAGCAGACAAAGAACAAATTGAAATAAGATTAAAAAGACCAATTATAGGTGTTCTTCCACACGATCACCACGTCTTAAAATCCATTGAAATAAATCATCCTATGATGTGTTCATATCCTGATTCTCCACTTTCTAAAGCAATAATGGATATTGGAAAAACTTATTCATATTGGAATTCCAAATGAAAGACCTCTATAACAAATTAAAAAAGAAAGGTTGGGAAGATGTTGAAATTCAAAGAGCAATCACAATTCTAAAATATGGAAAATCAAACCAAGAAAATTATTATATCATTTCACAGAAAATGACATATTGGGCAGCTTTATTTTTTCTTATAATCATCAATATGATTCTTGCTGTTATGTTTGTTCCATTCTTAATCGTCGGGAAACATAGCACAATATATATCATGATAATTATACTTGCAAGTTCTCTCGGGTTTATCTTTAATTTTGTACTTGAAGACATAGAGGTCACCGACCCCAAGCATCATATTATTGCTGGACTATTTATTCCTACAATATCAATAATAAATATTTACATCGTAGTCAATCTTTCAAATTACTTTATTGAATTAACAAACTTTAGATCTGACCTATATTCTCCTCTGCTCATTAGCACTCTTTACGTCGCATCATTCACCTTTCCTTACCTCATTTCTGTATTTCAAAATCGCCAAATCAGAAAATCTTATAAAAAACAATAATTTCTCAAAGTCTATAATGGTGGCTGTGGTGTAGCCTGGCAGCACATAAGACTGTGGTAACGGAAAATTTTAATTTTCCGAACTCTACAATAGAGTTGCAGAAATCTTATAGCCCGAGTTCAAATCTCGGCAGCCACCCTTTTTTATCCGAAACCTTTATAAAGCGCTTCGGATTCCTTAAGTTATCCCGAGTTCATCAAGAGCGCACAGGGTCTTTATAGACTTTCTACGCGACTCTTAATTTGGTGAAAAAATGTCAGACGATAAAAAACCACAAATCAAAAGAAAATATATTGTACGTATACTAAGTACAGACCTAGCAGGTAACAAACCTATTGGACACGCTCTTCAAAAAATAAAAGGAGTAAAATTCATGTTTGCAAATGCTATTTGTAAGACTGCAGGAATAGATAACATAAAAATCACTGGAGATCTTTCAGATGTTGAAATTCAAAAACTAAATGAAGTATTATCAAAACCACTTGATCACAACATCCCTGAATGGATGCTAAATAGAAACAAGGACTATGAAACTGGAGAAAACAAACAGGTTTTTGGTTCTGATCTTGATTTCGCAAAAATGAATGACATCAAGAGACTTCAAAAAATTAAAAGTTATAGAGGAATGAGGCACGCTGCTAAACTTCCAGTAAGAGGCCAAAGAACAAAATCCAACTTTAGAAAAGGAAAAGTTTTAGGTGTAAGTAAGAAAAAATAAATTCATAAATCTTTAACAAAGTTTGTAAAAACATTATAAAAAGTTCATAATTAATTTCAGGTAAAAAACATGGGAGATCCAAAAAAATTAAGGAAACAATATTCAACGCCTAACCACCCTTGGCAAAAGGCTAGAATAGAAGAAGAAAAAGGATTGATGAAAGAATTCGGACTCAATACTAAAAAAGAAGTCTGGAAGATGGTATCAACTCTAAAGAATTATCACGCCGAAGCAAAAAGACTTGTTGCAACACATACAAAACAAGCAGAAATTGAAAAAAAGAATCTTTTAGACAAATTATCTTCACTTAATCTAATCAAAGCAGATGCTGAAATTCACGATATTCTTAATATAACAATAAAGGATATCTTTAACAGAAGGCTTCAGACAATACTTGTCAAAAAAAGCCTTGCTAAATCTGCAAAACAAGCAAGACAGTTCATTACACATGGACATGTAATTGTTAACGATAAAAAAATTGATAGGCCATCTTATCTTGTATCAGAACAAGAACTTGGAACAATTCAATTTAAAGAAAAAAGTGCACTTAACAATGCCGAACACCCAGAAAGGGTAGTTATTGAAAAGATAGAAAATGAGAAAACCAAACGAGAAGCCAAGGAATGATAAAAGGTATAATCCATCTAATTCATCAAATGTAAGATGGGGTGTCGCACATATTTACGCTTCATATAATAATACAATAATTCACATTACTGATATAACTGGAACTGAAACCATGGCATTAGCTTCAGGTGGACAGGTTGTAAAATCTGACAGGATGGAATCCTCACCAACAGCAGCAATGGTTGCAGCAAAAAAAGCAGCTGAAATTGCAATGGACAAAGGTATCACCGGAATCCATGTAAAAATCAGAGCACCAGGAGGTCACAACGGGCCAAACAATCCTGGACCTGGCGCACAAGCTGCGGTAAGAGCACTTTCAAGAATCGGTCTTAAAATTGGTGTGATCGAAGATGTTACCGTAATCCCGCACGATGGTTGCAGGAAAAAAGGTGGACGTAGAGGAAGACGTGTATAATATGAAAAAAATTGAAGTTGTTTCAAAAGATGAACACATGCTTTCGCTTATCATGAGCGGAGTTACTGCTACAGAAGTAAATGCAATCAGAAGAGCTATAATTGATTTAGTACCTGTTATGGCAATTGAAGGACTTGAAATTAAAAAAAACACATCAATCTTATACGACGAAATGGTCGCACACAGGATGGGATTATTACCTTTAACAACAGACTTAAAATCATATACACTCCCAGAAAAATGTACATGCAAAGGTGAAGGATGTGCAAAATGTCAATTACAACTAACACTAAAGGCTAAGGGGCCAAAAGTTGTATATGCATCCGACATAAAATCTAAAGATCCTAAAGTTATTCCAGTTCATCCAAAAACTCCAATAGTAAAACTTGCTGAAGGACAAGAAATTGAACTTGTTGCAACAGCAATTTTAGGAAGAGGATCAGAACATGCAAAATGGAGTTCAGGAAACGCTTGGTACATAAACAAACCAACAATAAAAGTAAACAATCAATCAAAAAGCTTTGAAGAATTAAAAGATAAATACCCACCACAAATATTTGACAGTAAGGGTAAAATCGATGCAAAGCTTATCAATAAGCCTAGCTTAATTGATGCATGTGATGGTGTCTGCGATGATATTGTTAAATTTGACTTTGATGAAAAAGCATTCATATTTTATATCGAATCATGGGGACAACTAAGCCCTAAAAACACATTAATACAAGCTACAAGAGAACTCAGCATGTCAGCTGAAGAACTTGGAAAAGATATTAAAAATATTAAATAAAAACATTTGCCATTCCTAAAGCGGGGGTGGCTGAGTGGTCAAAAGCGCTAGGTTGAGGACACCTTTAAAGGTCGGCAAAAGCCTAGTCCCTTAGTGGG
>CAZYEG010000056.1:0-7632 GCA_964646365.1 uncultured Methanosarcinales archaeon | reverse complement strand
TGCTTGTGTTGACGATATTGAGCTTGAATTAAACCATAGACTAACAGAAAATGGAGAATCAGTTGTACCGTCTCCAAAGGTTATTAAATCACTTTGTTCAATATAAATGTCTTCTGCTCCACTAAATTCATAACATCCACCAAGATCATTTCCAGCACTAGTTACACCACAAGATGAGTTATAAGTCGCTCCACTGTTAGTCCCATAATTATTATTAATAGAATTATCTTGAACATAATTGCCTGAATCATTATTATTAAAGTTCATGTAAAGCACAGGAGCGTCGAGTCTTAATCCAAGATTTGTTGATTCGACTCGTGAAGAGTTATGTAATTGTGTAGCGTTTGTGTAGTTTACAACCAGAGTTGGATCGATAATTAGATCTATTTCGACGTCGCCAACAAATAATAGATCGAATGTAGAGTATGAACCGTTCAATAATGTCAAATATTCTTTGTATTCTCCAAAGGAAGTGATGTTGTCAATTGATGTAACAAATACATCTTCAACATAAATTTTTATTTGGGAATTGTTTCCACTACCATGAACTGTAATATCTTTAGTGTTGTCTAATTCTTGCTCAAATGTAACACGTACATAATTACCAGAAGAAATAGTAGTCATGTTTCCGTCCAAAGCTGACACATACGGATAAATATCTTTTATTATGTTTTTGTCAGCATCAAGTTCTAGCGCATCGGTAATGACAATGATCTCATATATTTGTTCAGAAAGATGTGGCACAGTCCATTCAATGTAATCAAGCAAACCATTTTCATCTGTGTCAAAGACATCAAAACTAACAGTATCATTACCAGTCAACCAATTAATAATAATATAATCGGCAGAGTCAACTTCAATAGGCAATTCGCTAAAGGCAATTATATTTGTATAATGAACTTCATCTGGTCCATTTATAGTAATTTGTTTTGAGGTTCCATTTATAGTTTCTTCTGCGTATGGTGCAGCGGTCTCATACTCAACAATAATTTCATCTTCAACAGAAACATCCTCATTAACTGATACTGTTTTGTTTTCAGATGTTGCAGAAGCTGTCCTTCTACCTGCAGGTTGAGAAATGTTTTTTATTTCTCCAGTTGAGTTCTCAATCTTTTTTACATTTACATTCTGTGCAATATTAGGGATTTGTACATCAATTTTGTCTTTACTGCTTTTTACTTTGACTTTTTTAGTCCATTTTACAGGTTCACCAAGCCGAATCACGCTTCTATTGACAACTTCAACATCTTCTTTTGTCTCATTGATGATTGGTAGTGTGATGTTTTCAGATTCATATATGAGTTCAACTCTATCAATATGAATTTCTGCTTTATCAACGTTTAGTTCAATACTATAATTACCAGGATTAAGATCGATATTAACACTTTCTTCGAATTCAACTCTTTCTATGAATAGTGCAGGAAGTTCTCTCCAGCCAGACTCAAAGAATGTGATATTATCATTAAGATCAAAGTAAATAACTTTTGATGAGATATTATTATCTAATACTGCTCCATGTCTTCCAACATGGATAAAAAGGTCTTCATCCCAAATTTCAGAATATTGGTCAACATTTGCAATTGCACAACATTCATATTTTCCATTACAGATAAGCTCGCTATTTACTGCCCATATTGTACAAAGATTTGAATTATTTAATTCAGATACATTTACAGAGAAATCGACAACCCCGTTTTCTGTTTCAATACCATTATTATCAGGATCCCATGAACCATTTCCGTATCGTAAAATCATACCAATTTCATCTTCTGTTGGACCTAGCAATGAATAGTTGTGAGTTATTTCTCCTCTAGTAAACAAAGTTTCATTCCCAAGTTTAATTTCTACAAGTCCTTCGCCATCAATATGTCCTGATATATTTAGAGAAGTGATGTTTTTTGATGTTTCAAATTTTATAATAGAGTCATTAGTGTAGGTTTGGTCAATGGCGATGAACTTACCAACAAGCACATTCGCTTGTGTTAATAGAAATATTGAGATAGCAATAGCTAAGAAGAATAACATGTAATACTTGTGTCCGTCTTTATTTCTTCTTGCCATTTTTGATCTCCTTTAGAATGATATTGCCTTCAGTGTCTTCGACAAATCTTATTTTGGTATCAGAATTCCAGCCTTTGGACTCTATTAAATCCTTAGGGATTGTAATCTTGTGTTGTCCGTTGTTGTTGACTATTTTTACCATAGTACTAAATTATTAATAAATAATTATTTTTTTATTATTTAATTAATAATAAATTAGTACTATTGGACTTTATAAATGTTTCTATAAGAAAATTAATTAATTTAGAGTGATAGTCGTTCAAAGGATTGGATTAATTTTATGAACACAATCAAGCAAAGAAACATGATTCCAGAAGCCCAGACAGTGATCATATCAAGAATCAATTGTTCGTGTACAAATATGATTGCAATGAATGATAAAAAATAGATAGGCATGACTGAACTTATTCCAAATGTAATTCTTTTAGGTAATATGTGATTGAAATCAAGAACAGCTGTAACTAAACCAATAAGTAACACACCCAAAGAAACAATCGTATCTGCACTACCAAAATGAATTCTATTTTGAAGATAAAGGTAATGTAGTAGATTAGTCCCAACGTAGATTAATGCTAAAGAATTTGATAAAGCGGAGTTCCAACCAAGCTCTTCTTCTTTGTATTTTCCGAAATATAGTTCAATTATGAATATTGTGATGATTATAGGTATTATTTCCCAAAACATAGAAGGATCTTTTATTGGAGAAGATAGTATTTGACCAATCCTTTCTAAAATAAGATTCATATAAAAAAAATAAAAATAATAATATAAAAGAATTCCGTTTCTTTTATACAAAAAACTTTAGTTGCAAGCTTCTGCGAATGCAATTACCTTGTCCTTGCTTGTTGTGCCAACGATTGACTCTCCATTTATAGGACATATGAATTGTGGTGCTCCTTTTTGCTTGAATTCAGCAAGTTCAGGATTCTCACTTTCATAATATGCATTCTTTATAGCGTACCCTTCTGCTAGAACTTCTTCAACAATTGTACCCATAGCTGAGCAGTGTACACACCATTCTTCTTCGCTTGTAAGGAAGATTAATGCTGCAGGTGTTACATAGTCAATTTCTGCTTGTGCTTTAAGAGAATCAATATATGTTGCCAAGGTGTTTCCTTGTTTCTCATACTTGATTTGGTTTTCAATTGCTTCTCTAACTTCTTCTAGAGGTGTTACAACTTCAGGAACAACGCTATGTACGTATATAAGATGATATCCGTAAAGTGTTTCTGTTGCAACAGAGTTATATTCGCCAACATCTAGTCCAAATGCAGTATTTTCAAAACTCTCAACCATTTGGCCTCTCATGAATGGTCCAAGGAATCCTTTAACCGATGCGCTAGGTCCATCTGAATTTGCAGCTGCAAGATCGCCGATATTTGCACCAGCATCCATTTGAGCTACAAGATCTTTGAAAAGAACAAGTGCTTCTCCTCTTGTTCTATTTTTTGCACATCCAGTTTTTCCTTCAAAGCAAATTAATACATGACTAGCATTTACTTTTTCTGGTGTTGTGAAACTATCAATATTGTTTTCATAGTATTTTTCAACATCACTGTCTAATACTTTGACGTTTGAATAAAGTGTTTCGTCTAGTAGTTTTTTTATTGAAAGTTCTTTTTCTAGGTTTTCTAGTATCTCTTCTTTTGTTAGACCGTAATTTGTCATGGCTTCGTTAAGAGCTTCTTCTCCACCCATTCTATCTACAAGTGCGACAAATTCTGCATTAACTTCTTCATCACTTACTGTGATTCCAGCTTCTTTTGCTTTCTGGAGAAGTAATGCGTTTGTAACTTCCTGTTCAAGTATTTTTTCTTTTGTATAGACAGATTTTAGATTTTCAGGAATGTTTGCATATGTATTGTCAATATCTTCTTGGTAAATGTTTTCTCCATTAACTGTAGCAGCAATAGCAGCATCAGTTGTGGTTGTTCCATTATCTGGAAGTGCTATTTTTCCGCTTTTTAGAAGTATTGCAATGATGATTACAATTGCGATTGCAACAATATAGGCAAGCGTATTATCTTTTTCTTTCTTTTTATGATGATGAACAACCTTTTCTTCAGCTGGTTCTTCTTTTTTAGTTTCTTTTTTAACTTCTTTTTTCTCAGGAGCCTTTTTGGTTTCTTTTTTTTCTGTTTTTTCTTCTTTAGGCTTTTCTTCTACTTTCTTTTCTGGTTCTTTTTTTTCAACCTTTTCTTCTTCTTTGCTTTTCTTTTCTGTATCTTTAGAAGAGCTTTTTATGATGTAATCGTCATCATATACTATTTCGTCCTGTTTTGGTTCATCTTTAACTTCCACGCATATCACCTTTTATTATTAGAGTAAAAATTGGTATTTTTTATATTTTTATAAATAATCCCCACACTGACCAGAATCAGCAAAATGTAATATTTAAATTTATCTATTTTAAAGTAGTATCAATAATTATTAATAGGAAATTCTCTAAAAACACTCTTAGATGGACAGAAAGCTTATTGTTGGTAGGAATAAGGAAGATATTGAGAGATATGGAGAAAAAGGGTGTATACTTCTTGGTAAACAGTATGTCAAGATGGGGCAGCAGACCTATCTTTCTCAACCTATATATTTGGACGTTTCAGGAGCTCACGTTGTGCTTATCGCCGGAAAAAGAGGCGGCGGTAAGTGTGTTACTGGTGATACTTTAATAACTCTTAATGATGGTACAGAAGTGCCAATTAAAGATCTTTATAATGATGATAGAGAAATTCTTTGTTTAAATAACGATTTGAAGATAAGAAAGTCATTAAAAGATGAATTTTTTAAGAGAAATGTTGATAAAATATTGAAAATTAGATTAAGAAGTGGAAAAGAGATCAAATTAACTCCTGAACATCCATTGTAGACTATTAATGCTTGGGAGGAGGTAAAAAAATAACAAATTGGTACTAGAATTGCAACTCCTAGAGTGCTTAATAATTTTGGCGAAGAAGATGTTTCTGAAGATATTGTGAAAATATTAGCTTATCTGATTGCAGAAGGACATTTGTCAAATAATTTCATTTTATTTTCTAATGAAGATCAAAAGATTGTTAATGATTTTAAAAGTTCTGTTACTAACTACGATTCTAATTTGGAAATTAATAATCATGGGAAGTATAACTATCGTGTTGTAAATACTTCTCTTAAAAGAGATGTAAGTGGTGCAAAAAGAGATTTGTGTGGTAAGTTTGTAGATGGAAGTAAGTTTAATAAGAAAAATACTTTAAGGAAATTTTTAGAAGATATTGAGTTATATGGCAAACTTTCTTATGACAAGTTTATTCCAGATTTAATTTATAAATTGCCAAAGAAAAAACTTTCAATATTTTTAAATAGACTTTTTAGTTGTGATGGTTCTATATATGAAGACAAGGGTAGCTCTACATGGCGATTATCGTATTCTAGTTCGTCGAAAAAAATGATTTATCAGGTTCAATCTTTGCTTTTGAAATTTTCAGTAAAATCAAAAGTACGAAAAAAGAAAATTAATAATTTTATAAGTTATGAAATTGTTATCCGAGGTAGTGATGTGTATTCTTATTTGCAAGAAATAGGTTTTTATGGGGAAAAAGAGGATAGGCAGGCAATAGCATTAAGATCAATTCCTATAAAAAATCCAAATTTGGATACAATTCCGAAAGAAATATGGGATAGTTATAGGCCAGAGAATTGGGCAGAAGCAGGTCGGCAAATTGGATATAAAAATCCAAAATCTTTGAGAACATCTATTAATTATGCTCCATCTAGAGAAAAGTTGCTGCAAATAGCTTTGGTTGATCAAAAAGAAAGTATTCAAAAACTTGCAAATTCTGATATTTTTTGGGACGAGATAGTTGGGATTGAAGAAATAAATGAAAAAGTAGAAGTCTATGATTTAAGCGTTCCAGAGTATCATAATTTTGTGGCTAATGGTGTAATAATTCATAATTCATATTCGATGGGAGTTATTGCCGAAGGATTCTCTCTTCTTGAAGATGATGTTAAACAGAATTTGAGTATAGTTCTTTTGGATACAATGGGCATCTATTGGACTATGAAGTATGCTAATAAGCAAGAAGAATGGTTGCTCAAGGACTGGGGACTTAAGGCAAAACCAGTAGATATGACAATTTTTACACCTTACAAATATTATGAGGAGTATAAAAAACAAGGAATTCCTACAGATAAACCGTTTGCTATTGCACCATCAATGTTGACACCAGATGATTGGTGTCTTGGGTTTAAGCAAGATAAGTATGAACCAAATGGTATTTTGATTTCGAGAGTAATATATGATATGCTTGATCAGGGTGAGAAATTTTCTATTAATGATATAATCAAAAGAGTTCAAAAAGATGAGAATTCTGAAAAATCAACACGGGACGCTGTAGAGTCAATGTTTTTGGCAGCAGAGAATTGGGGAGTTTTTAGAAAAGAAGGAACTCCAATTTCGGAAGTATGTAATGGTGGTCAGATTTCGGTTCTTGATGTTAGTTGTTATGCAACAATGCCTGGAGGCTGGGACGTAAAGGCTCTAGTAGTGGGGGTTTTTTCTCAGCACGTATTTATTGATAGAATGAAACACAGAAAATATGAAGAGTATAAAGAAGTTGAAGCAAAGAAAAACTATTTTACAGTTGATGATGTAAAAACACAAGAGATGCCATTAGTATGGTTAGTAATTGATGAAGCTCACGAGTTTTTACCGGTAAAAGGAAGAGTGGCTTCAACAGATGCGCTAGTTACAATCATGAGAGAAGGTAGGCAGCCAGGTGTTTGTCTAATTCTTGCAACACAGCAGCCAGGTAAAATACACACAGATGTAATGACGCAGTCGGATATTGTTTTTTCTCACAGGATTACTGCAAAACTTGATACTGAAGCGTTGGGACTTTTGGCTCAGAGCTATATGAGGGAAGGAATTAATATGGCTCTTAATAATTTACCTCGAGTAAAAGGTGCAGCTGTACTTTTTGATGATGCGAATGAAAGACTTTTTTCTATGAGAGTAAGACCTAGATTTACATGGCATGGTGGAAGTTCTCCTAACGCTATTAAGGAAAAGAAAGATAAGCTTGGGATCTAGTTCCTAAAACTTTAAATAAAAGTTCTTACTTCCTAGTAGCCATGGGGGAGTATGTGTGAGTGAAGATATAGGAGTTACTATTGTAAGTGGTAGTGGTAGAAGTGTTGAGCTTGCAGAAAAGGTTTATGACAGATTAAATAATTATTATTCTTTGCCTTCTTTGGATATTATTACACCAATTTCACCTTCGGAAATGACTCCGGAACAGAAAAAAGCACGTGACGGTACAACTCCATATGTTGCAGGAAGGCATGCAGATGGAGAAACTAGAATTGAAGTTGGGGTTGATGCTCTTGAGGGAATAATCCAAGGACATCAGGTTGTAGTGGTAGAAGATTTTCTTGATGGTGTTAATGGGGGAAAAAATGACCCTCATATTAATGATAATGTTATGGAAGCTATTGGTATTATGGATATGGTTAGGAAAATTGGAGCGGTGAATGTCGCTTTAGCTTCAGGGTATGTTCCTAATGTTAGAGCGCATAGTTTTGAGAAGTATGAAC
>CAZYEG010000055.1:0-7663 GCA_964646365.1 uncultured Methanosarcinales archaeon | reverse complement strand
GGTGTCGAATTAGGATTATGATACCAACACTCTTTCAGAATTACCTTGACGAATGTCAATGGTTAGCTGACAAAGGAGTTCTTGATGGTGAAGGTTTTTATCCTGGTATGGGCGCTGATGTATTTCCCTTGATGGCAAAAGAAAAAGGACATTTGACAAGCATGGGCATATCCTGGACTGATCCTTATTTTGGACTTGGATTTCTTAGCATGATGGATATTGACCCTAATGAAGTTTATGGAAGTAGGGTTGGTGTTAATCCTGATAATCCTAAAGTGGAAGAATGGGATAATTTTACTCATGTCATGAGCTACTTAGGTGATACTCTACCTGATTTTATTGATGGACAGACTTATGATTTTGTTATTGTAAAGGGTTTTAATCAATATATGTGTTGCAATAGATCTGAAAAAACTTTGGAAAGACTGCAGCTTGTTCATGATAGAGTTACTAAGCCTGGTACAAGAATGATTGTACAAGGAAATCCTGGGATATTTGAAAGTGATAATAGAGTTGCTGGTTCATTCTTACAAGATCTTGGATATAGAGCAATGGATGAGGAGGATGGTTTTCTTGATGCACGAATTAAAGAGATAAGAGGCGCTTACACTTCTTCTGGTAGCGATACTATTCCTACATTTGTTTCAGACATCGTAGAACCTGGAGAAAGAAGAATTATTGATCCTACACGATTTATGATTTCTGTAGAATACGCTGGTCACTTCCATGTCTATGAAAGAATGGAATGAATCAAGTTAGAATAAATAAAAAGAAGAGATCAGGGATCACTTGTCAAGAAATTCTGACATATGATCACTGCTTATCCACGATAACCGTGGTTTTTTTGTGTTACTCATGTTATCACCTCCGTAATAAATGTTCTGAGGCACTAAATACTAATAACGCGGTTCTGTTTATAAACCTATCTGTTATTCATTAATGGTCTCGTCGAGATTATTTTACTATATAGAAAATAATTAAAACAAAAAAAAATTACACTTCATATCTTAATATCGCCGCAATCTTGCCCATTTCTTTAAGCTGGACACCTTCACGGGTCTCTGTAGAAATAATAATAACTTCTGTTCCTAGTTCTTCTGCTTTCTTTTCAAATTCCTCTATAATATCATCGTCAATCTCTTCTGATAGAAGAAGTTTATCGACTGCCCCCATATCGAGAGTCTTTTTTACTTCCGCTTCACCGTAACTAACCATACCCGATTTGGTATTTAGAAATGTAAAAAATTCCTGCATAACTTTTTTTTCGTCTGCAACTTCTTCATTTGCTAAAACATCTCCTGAGGCATCAAGAAGCTCTTGTAGACCAAAATCTCCCGTATAAGAAAGATCTTTTACTCCAATAATCTTGTTTCGTACATCCGCTGTGATATAATCTTTATTAAGAAAATCATTAACCGTAACTCCAGGCCCTCCAACAAGGATACCTTTAAGCTCTTTCATCTTAAGAAACTCCTCTTTCATGTAATCTGCAACTTTCTTATAATGTTCAATTTTAGCACCTTCTCTGAGACGAGCGAACCGAACGCTGGACTGTCCTCCTGCACGAGTCTTTCCTGGAACCTGAGAATGGGTCTTTACAAGAGGAATAATTGACTTGCCTTTTAGAAGAGCTATAGCTGCGTCTCTTCGGTCTAGAACAACCATGCCATAAACCTCTTTTGACTCCATCATGTCTTTAATATTGTCTAAAACAAACTCTTTATCACACCTGTAAATTCGGACATTAAGTGGAACTGGTGGCTCTATGCTCCAAACCTGCACATCTGACTGTCCTTCACGTGCTGAAACATTACCTGAAAACGCAGCAAGTCCATGTTCTGGTGTTTTCTTGTATAATCTAAGATGTTGAATCATTCGTTCTAAAGCGTCAATAACGTTTTTTCTTGTAGATGTAGACTTGATATTTGTTGCTGTACCTTGTTCCTGAGAAAGATGATTAATTATCTTTGTCATCTCGTAACCTGCAGGGACGTATACGGTAACAAGTTCTGTATGCCTGCCTCTATATCCTGATAATTCTTTTACTAATTTTTTCAGCTCAAAACGCTGTTTTGATGTAATTGACATATTATAAAGAAAATTAAACTCGTTTATAAAGATTGGTATTGAAAATCTTATTACTTTTTTTTAGAGTTATTACCTCTTTTTTGTGTTTTTTCTATGACTATATGTATTTAACGTTTACGGACATCTTAATCGGGTTACAGATACTTTATGAACGATACATTTAAAAATAGGTCATCATCTACAACTTTAACGGATAGTTCACCTCAGGATGGGATTGTATAAGGCTAAAACCTTATGTAACATCAAGCTATGGGGTAATTTGGCTATCCTCTCTGGTTTGGGGCCAGATGATCCCGGTTCGAATCCGGGTAGCCCCATTTCATATAATACTGGACGTGAATTATAATGGCGAAAAAGAAAAAGGAATTAGGTTCAATCAAAAGAGTTGGAGTAAGGTACGGTAGACTTATTAGACATAAGGTCGGAGCTATTGAGCATCAGTCTAGACAGGCTAAATGCCCATATTGCGGTAAGGAAAAAATAAAGAGAATCGCTGCTGGTATATGGAATTGCCAAAAGTGTGATTCAAAATTTACAGCAAAAGCTTACACCGTCGACAAAAAAATGACTACAAGGTAAAGGTGTTGATAATGACTGCTTACAAATGTTTTCAATGTGACAAAGAGATTCCAGAGAATCTTCTTAGAAAAAGAATAAACTGTCCTTATTGTGGCAGCAAGATACTGTTTAAACCACGAACTACAGTTACTAAAGTAGTTGCAAGATGAAGTATGTTGCAACTATCGAAGTCGACAAAGACGCTTCAAAACTTTATGACTGCCTCAAGCTTGAGGATGACAAACGTGACAGATCTACTGTTAAAATTAATCAAGAGGGAGAGAAGTTAATAATAAATATCGAAGCAAAGGATGCAACTGCGCTTCGTGCAAGTTTTGATGGTATAATAAAACTGATTATAACTTTTGAAAAAATGAGTAGAGGGGAATTATGATGACTGATCTCGATAAGACCACAGAAGATAAAATACAGCAATTACAGATGATTGAACAATCACTTTCTAACCTTTTAATGCAAAGACAACAATTACAATCTCAGATTGTGGAAGCTGATTCAGCTTTGACTGAATTAGACAATACAAAGGAAGCTTACAAAATAGTCGGCAACATTATGGTTAGCGGCGACAAAGAAAAGCTAAAAGAAGAAATTAAGGGTAAAAAAGAAATTGTTGAATTGCGAATTAAAAAAATTATAAAACAAGAAGAAGATATTAAAGAAAAATCAAAAAAAATACAATCAGAAGTCTTAGATAAAATGAATGAAGGCGAAAAAAATGAGCAATGAAGAACTAATACCAATCATAGAGTCAATGCAAGAATTTTGTGAAGATAATAGTCTGCCTAAAAATATAAAATTCAAAATCAATGAAGTGATTGCAGAATTAAAGAGTGACAAAGAGGCATCAATTAAAATCAACAAAGCTCTTCAAGAGCTTGAAGAGATATCTGATGATACAAATCTCCCACAATACACGAGACCTCAAGTATGGAATCTAATAAGTATTTTAGAATCTATTTAATTCTTTTTTAACACATGTGTCTTAAGAAGTGCTGAATTAGGAATAAAAAGTGTATCTTTGTTTTTCTTTTTGATTATGGTCTCTACGAGCGTAATTTTATGGATTGTTCCGACGTGATCCTTTACTTTTATCTTATCTCCAATCTTAAAATTATTCTTTCTATAAAGAATCATTCCTGCGATTATATTTGGTATAATATCCTTTATTCCTATAACTATGGAAATTATTATGATTATAATTATTGCCCCGGATAAGATATAGATAAGTGTAGGTGTGAATGCGACTATATCGATTGCAATGATTATTACAAAGAAATCAATGATATAAGATATTACTTTTGAAATAACCTCATCAACCTTGACATTAAGTCCTGTTACCTTGTTAAAATAAGTGTTTAAATTCAATTCTGAAAGAAGCTTGTAAAAGATTCTACTTACGATTTTAGATAAAACAAATCCAATAAGGATGATTATAAGAGCAACGACTACCTTGATAATGATACGAGAGTATAAATCTGTGAAAAATACTATTGCCTTATCTATCCATTCAATGGTCATAAACATATAGATTCCATTTGTGCTTTTTAAAGTTTGTGCATAGAGAAAGTTTTTAAATCAAATAGGACACATCATTTACTAATGGCCAAAAAAGCATCTAAAAAGGAGAATAAAGCTAGTGCTGATAAGCCAGCAGAAAATAAGAAGCTTACTAACAATGCTAAAATTAAAGACCTAGAGGATAGAATATCCAAGACTAAATATAACAAGAAAACTCAAAGAGCTATTGGGATGTATAAGGCCCAGCTTGCCCAATTAAAGGAAAAACAGGAAAAAAGGGGTAAGAAGAAGAAAGGTGAAGGGTATTCTGTAAGAAAAACCGGTGATGGGACAGTAGTATTGCTTGGATTTCCATCTGTTGGTAAATCATCGCTTCTAAACACGATTACTGATGCTAATTCTCCAGTAGGACATTATGCATTTACCACACTCAACGTTATACCTGGGGTATTAAAATATAAACATGCTAAAATACAGATTCTTGATGTTCCTGGAATCGTACAGGGTGCGGCTGCTGGAACTGGCAGAGGAAAAGAAGTACTTCAGGTAATAAGAAATGCGGATCTTGTTATAATAATGATTGATGTATTCTACCCAGAACATTATAAAATTCTTCAAAAAGAAGTTTTTGATACGAATGTAAGATTGAATCAAACACTCCCAGATATCAAAATAAGAAAAACTAGCAAAAATGGTATTCGAATCGGTAAAACCATAAAAACTGATCTTGATAATGAAACAATATCTTCAATACTTAGAACATTCCGAATCAATAATGCTGATGTATTAATTAGAGAAGATGTTAATCCCGATCAACTGATTGATATGCTTTCAGGAAATAGAAAATATATTCCTTCAATAACTATTGTCAATAAAGTTGATCTTGCTAGTCCTGAACAAATTGAAAACATAAAAAAAATATTTCATGTCGACGCATTTATCTCTGCAGAAAAAAAAGAACATATTGATGAACTTAAAGAGATGCTTTTTCAGAAATTAGGATTAATTCGTGTTTATCTAAAAGAACTTGGGAAAAAAGCAGATATGGAAGAACCACTTATTATTTTTAAAAATTCGACGCTGAGTGACCTTTGTCAAAAACTACATAAAGATTTTATTACGAAATTTAAATTCTGTAGGATATGGGGAGAATCTGCAAAATTTGATGGTCAGAAAATACTTAAAATGAAACATGTATTAAAAGATGAAGATGTAATTGAGATACATTTGAGATAATTTTATATAATATTATGAAACAGAATTACTAAGGTGGTAGGAAATGTTATTCGATAATGAAGGCGAAATTGAAAAAGATATTGATCAACTTATCAAAGAAGTTTCAGATGCATGTAAATCAAGAGATGGCCAGAGGATACGCGGTGAACTTTCACGATTACTTCATGATCATCTACCAAATATTAAAAAACACGTGGCGTCTTTGCGTTCCAAAGTGGGAACTGTTGAAAAAGCTTTAGAAGGCGTAAAAAAAGAACTTTAATTTTTTATTCTATATATAATTCAAACCCTGGACTTAGCCTTGGCGTTTCTTTATATTTTTCTAAGAATTCTTTTAGATCAACTGCAAATAGTGGAGAGATTTCTATCTTACCATCAACAATACCGTCGCAATCTCGTGGGACTTCTACACCTGCTTCTTCAAGCCAGTCTGCATACATATCATTCATCATGTTTCTAGCACTATCTGGAGAATCTGCCCCTTCTTTATTTTTTACTGGTGCGAATTCAGTATCTCTATTTACTTCAAGAATCATTATCTCTTTTGCGTCAGCTAGAGCATCAAAAACAAATGTCTCAAACTTAATACCATCAATTTCGCCATCTATGGATTTAATCTTCTTTTTTGCAACATGGAAAGGAAGTTTAAGTCCTTCATTATTTTCTTTTTCTATGAAATCTACATTAAACAAATGAATTGCAATACTACCTGCAGAATATTTGAGAGTTCCATTGGAGTTTGTATCTCTCATTTCTTCATCTGTTAGATCAGAATATTCAATTACACCTGGTTTATTATCAATATAGCCAAATACTCCTACTTTTTCTTCAGGTGAAGATTTAGCAACAGCTTTTGCAGACATCTCTGCATTATTTAATATATGATATCCTACAAAAATAGGATCTGCAATAACAACAAGCGGATTGTCAATTTGATAATAGAATAAATATTTAACTCCTCGCTTCTTCATCTCTTTAACGGCGCCTGACATATAAAGGGCCATGATAGAGCCTCCGTGTCCATTCGGATTAGTAAAAACTTCATGCTTATCTTTAAGTATTAATTTGCCGTTCTTGTCAATTGCAGGCATCATGCCTTGTTTGAATATGAATATGTTCTCTTTTTCTAAATTAAAATAATTATTATCTTCAAAATATTTTTTTGTTTCTTCATGATTAATCTCTGAAGTCATAATGAACCATGGAATAGTTGTGCTATATTTTTTAGATAATGCGAGAATTTTTTCTGCATGGAGTTGAAATAGAGTTTTATTTTTGATCTGTGTTATTGGAAATTTGCCTTTTGGACTATCGAATCCCAACCTTGAACCTTGACCTCCTGCGACAACAAACACTGCAACTTCGCCGTTCTTGATTGCTTTTTCTCCTAAATCTCGGACTTCTTTTCGGAGTGCTATTTCTTCCTCATTAGCAGGTAAAGAAATGTAAGGTAGTGGAGAAATCTCTCGCTTCTTTTTATCCATATCAGGACTTGAAATGTGTTTTTGGATAAGATCTGATAACAATGAGAAATCAATATTATCTAATTTTTCTAAATGCAAATCTCTTTTTATCTCGTCAAGTTCATGCCAGAATTTTAAAACGTGTTCTTGGTTGCTGTCAAATATTTTTTTTACTGTAGATTTGTGTTTGTCTTTTTTTAGAGTACTTAGAATCTTTTCCATAACGTATAAAAAAGGTTATTATTATTTAAATTTATCTTACGAAGTAGGATGATTTTTGAAATATTCACAAGCATCATTTAGTAGATCAACATTTCCAATATCAAACATCTTTTCCTCCATCTTTACAACAAAGTAATTTCCTATTTTGTGAAAAAATGTTATTAGATCTCCAATGTTGTTTAAATCGTTACCATCAGATACATATTTTTTTATTTTTTGAATATAAGATTTTGGATAAACATAGAATGGAACACTTTTGTAAGTTGATTTTGGATGTTCTGGTTTTTCTTCAAAACTTGTAATTTTATTTTCTTCGTCAAATTCAACACATCCATAAGTGTTTTTTATTTTATCTTTTGATTCCATATTGTGTACAACACTTACTGGTGAACTTGTTTTTTTGAAAACATCTACCATATTATTTAAATCAAAATTTGAGACTGTGTCTCCTGCAAGGACTAGAATGTCATCATCGATATTTTCTTTTTCAATAACGAAATTAAGATCTCCAATAGCTCCAAGCATATCATCTGTTGATTTGGTCTGATCATTGATAATAT
>CAZYEG010000054.1:0-7759 GCA_964646365.1 uncultured Methanosarcinales archaeon | reverse complement strand
TCGCTTCTGAATTCTTACCTACTTTTTGATTAGCTGTTTTCTTTTCTTCACCTTTTACTTTCTTGATTCTAAATTTTTTAGGGTTATCCTTTTTCTCTTTTGTACTTGCTTTCTTCTCAGCAACTTCATAATTGATTTCCTTAAAAGCTTTAACAATTTCAGCATTAGGTGCATCTTCAGATATCTTTAACACATTGTCAAGAAATTCTACATGACCTACATTGCATTTTCGTCTTCTAACTTCTCCGTCAATCATTACATAATTATTATCAATAACCTTTACGATTACTCCTAATTTGCCAGCATCTCGTCCAGCAATTTTCATGATCATTCTTCCTACTTCTATCATCTTAATCACTCCTTGCTCCCGATTGAAAATGCTTTGGCTTTCTCACGCATTACGTTTCTTGTACACTTGCTGCAAAGTACTCCGCCATATGGTCTTTCTGGTCTTTTTTCAGACTTTGAAAGTTTTGCCATCTGTACTGGTCTTTTGCTTGCTACTCCTGCAAGTACTGCGCCGCATTTACCGCATTTAGCTTTCTCTGGTGTTTTAAGTCTATAATGTATTGTTGTCCTGTTGCCAGGTGTTTTTACAAAAACTCTTCTTTGTGTTCTTGATTTATGCATTCCTCTAGGCATTTTGTTCTCCTCCTATGTGGTCAGTAAAATGACTTGAGGTTCAAAAATTTTTAATTTTTGTTTACCTCTAGGCATTTTAATTTCCTCCGGACGGTAAATAGAAATCACGTAATGTGACATCAGTTACCATCAGTCTTGGTCCCTGTGGGACACTAATAAAGAGAAAGCTGCAGCCATTTATAAGGATTTTGTTTATTATTGTATAATTTACTATATAGAAAATAATTAACTTTAATTACTTATTCTTATTAACCATTATCCATGAAAGAAGTACAAATAACACTCAGACCTGGAAAAGAAAAGCTCGAACTTTGTGAATTTATGACAATATCAGGTGTCGAACATTCAGGTGGTATGGCCAAAAGAGAAATCCAATCAGGACATGTTTTACTTAATGACATAGTCGAAACACGTAAAAGAAAAAAACTACAAAATAACGACATAATAACTTACAATAAAGAAGAATACAAATTAATTCTTAATGCACTTTAAGCACTTTTCTAACAATCATAGAAAATAATATTGATAAAATTATATATGTTCCAAGCCAGCCAACTTCCCAGCCTAAAATATTCATAGCAATGATTTTTTCATTGTTGATTCTCAGAACTTTTATATCAGAATTTTTAACTCGCTCATCTATCCTTTTATATGTTCTTTCCTCAGTTATCAAAAGCTCTTGATCATATGTTCTTCCAGAGAATTCATATTGCAAAATATATTCTCCTGCATCTCCTTTTAATTGCCATGTTGCAAGTCCATTTTCGATTTGTTGAACTTGTCCATTAAGATACTCTAAATTATTATTAAGTAGCTCTATTTCCCCATTAACACCATCTCTAAACTCAACTGTTGTTGAGAATTGTTCTCCAGGCATGATTGGGAAATATCCCATATGAAGATTAAGGTAACCAAAGATAATTATAATTGGAATCATCGTATAAAGTGTAGATTTCATAGAATGCTTCATGTATTTCATGTTGCTTTCCATTGCCTTCTTGTTAAGCGACATCATCTTCTCAGGATCGTCTTTATTTTTTTTGATCTCCGCCTGATGTTTTTTCATGTCTGCTTTAAGTCTTTTCATTTCGTTTTGATCAGTTGTAAATTTATAGATCAAAGTAATAAGAAGAGTAATACCAAGAGAAACAATTGCTATAGCGTAAAAAGGCTTCAACTCCATCAATGGCATAAAAATTGGATCAAGTATAAAATCAAACCATCCCATTTTATTAGAACCCGCCACCCATAAATTTTCTCATCATAGGATTCATATCCATCATATGTTGCTTTGCAATATCTTCATAAAGCTTATAGATGATCATAACAGCCAAAAGTATTCCTGTTCCATTTGCAAGTGCTCCTGAAAGATCAGCAACTGCTGCAAGGAAACCTACTGTTATAGCTCCCATAACTGTAAGTGGTGAAATGTATCTTTGTAAAATTCTTTCAAGTATTCTCTGGTCTTTTCTAAATCCAGGAATTTGAAGTCCTGATGACATCATCTGTTTTGCTTGTGATCTTGCATCCATACCTGAAGTTTGTACCCAGAAGATTGAGAATACAACAGCACCAGCAATCATAATCAACATGTATACAAGTGAGTGACCAAAGTCAGCAAATGTTAAACTTCCTTTAATCAATTTGCTTACAATGTTTGGTGATGATACCCAAGCTGCAAGTCCTCCAGTTGCGGTGTTACCTGTGAAGGTTCCAAAGAAATTTGATAATCCAAGTAAAATATTCTGTCCTGCAGAGCATGTTGCACCTGTTGCAATATTAAGTCTACAGCCTTCTGTTGCACCAAAGAGCAGTCTTGCCCATAGCTGAATATTTGCAAGAAGTGCAGCTACTAAAATAACTGGGATATTTGAAGTATAGATAAATGAAAGTGGCCATCTGATACCATGTCCTCTTACTCTTCCAAAACTTAAAGGAATTTCGATTTTCATAGATTGCCCATATACAGCTAAAACAAATACGAATATTGTAGCTAGTATTGATGCAAGCATAAGTCCAGCAGTAATTGGATCTCCTGCAGCAAGGCTTTGGAATAATGCTGGAATCGCACCAGTTGAGATGCTAGGATCAGTTGGACTTGGAAGCGGTGAAAATGCCCTAATAAATATTCCTTTACTAACTCCCGCAGCAATAAATAAACTAATACCTGAACCAAATCCCCATTTACTGGTTACTTCGTCCATAAACATAATTAATAGCCCACCAAGTGAAAGCTGGAAAACCAATAGTAATTGTAAGTTAAAATAGATACTTGTTCCAATAAATTGTGCAGGTGGTGCTAGACCTCCCATGAAAACATATATACCTGCTTCAAACAAGATAAAGAATATGGATAAAATCTTCTGTACAGCTTGAAAGTTCTTTTTCCCTTCAGCTGATGATGTATCAAATTTAACAATACCTGATCCATTCAATAACTGTAATACAATGGATGATGTAACTAATGGACCAATACCTAAAGATATGATGGATCCAAAACTTGCACCAAGAATAATTGATAAGAATTCAAATTGTTCTAAAGCATTAGCACCAAGACCAAATAATGGTACAAGACCAAGAACAAAGAATAAAACTAACGAAACTAATGTC
Source organism: uncultured Methanosarcinales archaeon (assembly GCA_964646365.1). Lineage (GTDB taxonomy): Archaea > Nanobdellota > Nanobdellia > Woesearchaeales > CAZYEG01 > CAZYEG01. The sequence continues at coordinate 4,507 of CAZYEG010000054.1, read as the reverse complement.
CATTTTAATTTTTCCTTGAAAGATAATCTTTTCTGAGTAGGACTAGCAACTTCAGGCAGATTCGTCTTTATTGTGTTCCACAGCGACATTTTCAATTACAATATCTCCAGTACTTTTAATCTTTTCGATTGCTTTTTCACTTGCATATTTTACTGTGATCTTGTATTTTCTGTCTGGTGTTCCTTTACCAAGCAGTTTGTTAATGCCGATGTCCCCAAGATTAATTACAAAGACATCGCCTTCTACACTCATTTTTTTTGTAGAAACTAAAGAATCGGCCTTTTGATTAAGGTCTATAATGTTCAAAGGAGAAATACTTTCAATATTGCCTTTTTTCTTAAAACCATGTTTACCAAAGTATTTTTTATTCTTTCTATAAATTTGAGCTTTCTGATCTCCTCTTTTTCCAGACCCAGCATTACCTCTACCACCACGGTTTCCAGCTCCACGATTCTTTTTCATGGATCCAAAACCTTGTGTTGTATTGCCTTTTGCTCTGGAAGTTTTCTTTCTTTTATTATCTGTCATTTTAAAGCATCTTTTTTATTAATTCAGTGATCATTTCTCTACGGTTTCCAAGGACACCGCCTGTTGTGAAAGGCTTTTTGATACCTTTTTTTTCAAAACCACCAACTGGAGGACTTAATCTGAAAACTTTCTTTAATTTTCCTTCTGTATCTTTTTCTCCTCTTTTGGTTTCTAATTCTTTTATAATATCGGCTTCAACTTCTCCCCATGTAATATAATCCTTACATTTCATAAGCATTCCAACAATATCAGGAGTACTATTAAGAATTACACAATTATGTTTATTTCGAAGTCTAAGTCTATCAAGAGTATTATTAATATCTTTATTAACACGTGCTTCTCCTCTAATTCTGATAGCAGCTATTTGTTTTGTTTCACTCATTTGAATTTTGTTCCTCTACAGATTTTTGTTTGATTGCTCCTTCATAGATGCTTTTTTCTTCAGTAAAGCCATAAGGGACTTTTACTTCCATAAGCTGTTTCAAAGCATTGAAGCATGCAATTAATAGATTTGTTTTGGTTTTTGTATTTCCAAATGTTTTTGACCAAACATCTTGAATTCCAGCAATCTTAAGCATTTTTGCGCATTCTTTTTCTACACATAGTCCAACACCTTTAGGTGCAGGCATAAGTATAATTTTTGCAAGACCACATCTTCCTTCAACTTTGAAAGGAATTGAATTTGATTCTTTACCTGAGCTTGCCCATGATCCAGAACCTCTTCTAATTTTGATTATATTTATTTTAGCGTTTCTAATAGCTTTATCTCTTGCAGGAACAGTTTCTTTGCTCTTTCCTGATCCAATACCGATATAACCATTTTGGTTTCCAACAATTGCCATTGTTCCAAAAGATGGTTTGTTACCTTCTCTTGTTTTTTTCTGGGTTTGTTTAAAAACTCTTCTCTGCCCGGCTCCAAATTTACCTTTTGACTGGCCAATAAGTAGTAATTCTGTTTCAAGTCCTGGTAATAGAAAGTCAACAATCTCTGGTTCCATAACTTTTAGACCCTTGTCAAGAATTTTTTCAATATCTTTTATTTCACCAGATTTTACTTTTTTCCCAAGATCAGTTCTTGGAGTCCATGAGTCTGATGGTTCGACTTCTTCTTTCTTTTCAGGTTTACCAGCCTTAATCTCTTCTGGATTCTCAGGAGTTTTAACAACTTCTTCTGAAGGTGTTTCTACTTCCTTTACTTCTTCTTCAACTGGTTTTTCCACTTTTTCTTTTTGATCGTCAACCATTTTTTTATCCCATAATTTTATTTTTAATCTCCTCAAACTTAGCAGGGAGTTTAGCAATATCATCTTTGTTCTGCTTTGAGAACTGTGCAGTACTTTTAGAATCCTTAGCATATGCAGCGATATGTTCGCCTTTTATTCTTTCCTCTGAAGGCATTACTTCTTCTGAACATGGTACATCCACTCCGGAATCCATTACGCCTTTAACAGCAGCATAAAGTTTACTTTTAGGTATTGATCTTTGCATACCAATATCAAGCACTACGTTTTTGATTTTGTTTTCTTTAGCTTTTTTACCTATTAATAAACCGATTAGATAAGCACATGGTATACTTTTTCCACTAAAATTCCATCCAAGCTTGTTAAGTTCATGTGAGTTTGCAGAAGCAATGATTTTATCTCCTTCTTTCTCGTAACTTATTAGCTGTGCATTGATATTTTTTAGTGATTTTCTTACAACTAGCCTCGTCTGTTTAGCTTTCAATAGTTCTAACCTTTTCTTATAGTTAGTTTTTCCTTCTCTTTTCCTTCTAAACTTAATTACGGATCTATTTGTTTTCATTTTTATTTACCAATTTATGCTCTTCAATATAAAGTTTTAAATGTCTTTTACTTCTGAAAAATCCACCTTTTGCTTTTCTATAAAGTTCGCTAAAGATAGCTGTTGTGATTTTCTTCTTTTCTTTTAATTCTTTAAGAAGTGCTCTTTGAATTCTGATTTTATTCATCCAAGTTTCTTTTTTTGGAGTTCGTGAAGTTTTCTTTCCTTTAAGCCGACCTGCACCCTTTCTTCTTCCTTTGCTTTTTTGGGTTTTAATTTTATTTGCACGGGCTCTTGATACTCCCTTCTTTTGTTTGATTGTTATTGCTTTATCTTTGATAAGGCCACGGATATCAGCCTTTGTGATAGATTCTTTTATCTCTTCAGCTCTTTCCATGTCTAGTGCAATCCTTTTAGGTGACACTTTTGCTACTTTTCCAGCAAGTTTCTTTTGGGTATTGAGTTTCATTTTAATTATTCTGTTGAGATAAGAATTTTATCTTTCTCTTTCTTCTCTTGTAATTTTTCTTCTTCACTTTTTTCTACTTTACTAGCGAGAGTATCTTCTTCAGATTTATCTTTTTTAGATTTTTCATCAGATTTTTTCTTCAGAGCTTTTTCTTTTTCCTGCTTTTTCTTAGCCAGGCTTTCTTTTGCTTCTTTCTTTTTCTTCATCTCTGAATCATGTTCATTAAGGTAAGCATCAACATCTTTTACATTCATAACTGTAATTTTTTTCTCTACTGCAGCTTTCAAAATTTCTACTTTCTTTTTCTTTCCAACAGTAGAACCAACAAGGATACCATATTCTTTAATATCTATACCTTCAAGATCAGTAACATTTTTTACAACTTTTGCAATAAGTCCAAAACGAAGTGATACATCTTTTACTTCACTTGGAGACATATATCCCCTTTTTACGATTCTTCTATAACCTTTAAGTTGGTGTCTCATTTTTGAATCAAGACCTCTAGGTTTTCTCCATTTGCCAATAGTCAATTTTTTCTTCTTATGGGCGTCCTGAGCTGAAAACTTTGGAAGTCTCTTTTTCATTCCCTTTTTGATTTCTAAAAGTTTTTCTTTCATTTTATTGCTTTTCCTGATTTGCTAATTATAAAAATTCCGTCCTGAAAAATTCTTCTATCACGGTTTGTTATTCTTGTCATCTGTTCAATATTACTTGCAACCATTCCTGCAGTCTCTTTGTTATTAGATTCAAGCTCAATGATTTTATCTTTTACGTTGACTTTAACATTTGCATCAACAACTAATGTTCTTGCAGCCTTTTCTCCATAAAAGTTTTTAACAGTAAGTGTTCCATTATTAAATGCCACATTCATAGGAAAATGTGTTGAACACACTTTAAGTTCATATTTGAACCCATTAGTTACTCCTTCTATCATATTTCTGATATGTGTTCTATATGTGAATATAATTGCCTTATCTCGTCTAGAAGGTTTTGATCTAGAAATTAGAACTTTATTCCCTTCAATTTTTATTTCTACACGAGGGTTTTCGAAAATTCTCTTCAGTTCTCCTCGTGAACCTTTAACAGTTAATTCTATACCATTCTGAGTAATCTGTACTCCTTCTGGTATTTCTACTTCCGTTTTGATTTCTTCTAGTCTCATTTTAATAACAGTAACTGATTAATCTTCCACCAAGATTCTTTTTCTTAGCTTCATAATGTGTGATTATGCCTTTTGGTGTAGATATTAATAGCATTCCAAAATCTTTAGCAGGCAAATATCTTTTTTCCCATTTTTCGATTTCATCAGCTTTAATTGAATATCTTGGTTTAATTGATCCACATTTGTTGACCTTATGAATCAGATTGAGCTTTATTGAATTTCCTTTACTGTCTTCAATCTCTTCATATGAACCAATGAACATATTTTGATTCATTAAGTCTAGCACAGTCTTGATTACTTTTGAAACAGGCATAATCTTTACTTCTGTTTTTCCTATTCTTTCAGCATTCATTATAAGCGAAAGTGCGTTTGAAAGTGTATCGTTAAGTGTCATTTTTTTATTTATCCTCTAACTGTATTTTTTAAAACCAATTTTAGTTGCAATTTCTCTAAAACAATGTCTGCATAGTTCAAGACCATATTTTTTGATATGTCCACCAATTCGTCCACATCGCTGACATCTTCTTCTTGCAACACCAGTTTTTCTTTCTTTAGGTGAATTATGT
>CAZYEG010000053.1:0-7794 GCA_964646365.1 uncultured Methanosarcinales archaeon | reverse complement strand
AGTTTTACTTCTTATGTATTTTAAAGACAAAGAGTATAAGATAAAAAAAATCGATTTAAAAATTCTCACATTCTCAATAATTCCAATAGTTTTGTTTGGATTCATGACTTATCTTTATTTTACTGCAGGAAGTCCGTTTAAGTTTATGGACCATTCCCAAACAGGTAGAGGTTTTTCTTATCATTTACATGGACTATTTGCAGCTTTTATTGGAATATTCTCTGGAACAGCCAAATATTCATTTTATCACATATTTAATGCAGCTATTCTTATATCATTCATTTTCTTGATATACAGATTAAAGAAACACAATTTTGATATGTTTCTCTATACTGCACTGATTATGTTTCTTGTGGTTTCTCAAAATACCATTGAAGGAATAAGTAGATACATATTTTCACTTTTCCCTTGTTTTATTGCCATCCCTTTGCTGTTAAAAGATTTTAAATTTAGAAATATCATTTATTCTCTTTATTTTATTTTTTCAAGCCTACTTCTGATAATTCTTACAGTATGGCATACGCGTGGCGGACTCTTTATCTTGGGGTAGAGTGCCTATAATACAATCCGATAATATTAAATACCTTTAATCATTGCAAATGCCTATGGTAAAGACTGTAAGTGTAATTATTTGTGCATACAATAATAAGGAGATAATTGGCGACTGTCTTAACAGTATCAAGTCTCAGACCTTTAAAGACTTCGAGTGTATTATAGTAGATGATGCAAGTAAAGATGGAACTGTAGATTATGTCAAAAAAGAGTATTCTTGGGTAAGAGTTATTAGCAATAAATCTAATCAAGGTCCATCAATTAATCGTAATAAAGGAATAAAAAATTCAACTGGCAAATACATAGTCACACTGGATTCAGACGTAATTTTAAAGAAAGATTGGCTTGAAAAACAAGTTGCAATGTTAAATACAACAAAGCAGGCTGGTATCATTGGTTCAAAACTTCTATATTATACTAATAAGAATAGAATTAACTCAATTGCTGGAGGGCTGACCAGAACAGGAATCGGTTTTGATATATTAAAAACAACTAAAAAAGAAAAAACACTTTCCGCAGTATACGTTTGTAGTGCAGCTATGATCATGAAGCGTGAGATGATAAATAAGGTTGGCATGTTTGATGAAGAATATTTCTATGGACATGAAGATACCGATTTAGGATGGAGAGCTAATATTGCAGGTTACAAAGTTATTACAAACCTTGAAGCTATAGCTTATCATAGGATTGGTGAGACCATGAAAAAAAGGCCAAAAATTCTATATTTTTATGCAACAAAAAACAGAATTAGGTCTTTAATAAAAAATTATGAATTTCATAATCTCATTTTGTATTTACCACTTTTACTTGTTTTAACCACGATTGATATACTGATTCGTTCTAGAAGAATCCAGAAAATCAAAGCCATTTGGTGGAACATTAAAAATATTTCAAAAACCTTAAATAAGAGGATAATTGTACAAAAGAGTAGAAAAACAAAAGACAAAGAGCTCTGGGGGCTTTTTAGTAAAAGTTTATGGTGAGTTTATTGGCATCTAATGAAAAATATAAAACATTATCAATTATAGTTCCAACTTATAATGAAGAGAAGACAATAGTAGATGTATTAAGGAAAATAAATGCAGTAGAACTTTCTCTTAAAAAAGAAATTATAGTTGTTGATGATGGAAGTCGGGACTTAACATTCAAAATTCTTCAAAGGAATAGAAAACTCTATTCAAAACTTTTAAAAAAGAAAAATGGCGGAAAAGGATCAGCCATTAGATTTGGATTTAAGAACGCAACAGGAGATTTGATAATTATTCAAGACGCAGATCTCGAATATGAACCAAACGATTATCCTCGACTTATTAAGCCGATTCTTGAAGGTAAAAGTCAGGTAGTATACGGGTCAAGATTCAAAGATAGAAAATTTACATCTAATCAGAAATGGGGTCTTTGGCATCACTACGTTGGAAATAAAATGTTATCATTCCTTGTATCTATACTTTTTTTCCGTTGGATACAGGATATGGAAACTTGCTATAAGTGTTTTACAAAAGAAGCACTATCTAAAGTTCGTCTTAAAGAAAATGATTTTAGGATAGAGCCAGAGATTACGACTCAGTTTATTAAAAGAAGATTTAAAATAATAGAAGTTCCTATTGAATATCATTATCGTGATTTTTCCGAAGGGAAAAAGATTACAACTGCTGATGGATTATTGGCAATAGGAGCAATAATAAAATATAGGTTAACACCATGACGGATAAAAAAAAAGTATTGATAGCCGACCTTCCTTGGAAGGGCAAAAAATATGCAGGACGTGCAGGTATGAGGTGGGCACACACTTCTGACAAGACTCCAATCGTATCATTTCGTCCATTTCCGTTTTACATGGGAACATGCGCAGCAGTATTAGAAAAAGCTGGCCATGAAGTAAAGATTCTCGATGCACTCTCTGAGCAGTTAACAGATGATGAATTCTTCGATAAGGTATTAGAATATGATCCAGACTATATTTTAGCAGAAGCACACACGCCATCTTATAATAACGACAAAGAATATATGAAGTTATTAAGAAATAAGTGTAAAGATTCTACAAAACTCGTATTTACAGGTCCGCACGCAAGTGCTCTTTCAGAGGAAGTAATAAAAGAAAACGATGGGGTAATTAATCATGTCCTTGTTGGAGAATACGAATATACTGCTCTAGATCTTGTCAATGGTAAAACAGACGAAAAAATAATCAAGCTTGAAAAAGCTGTACCAATAGAAGACATACCATGGCCTGCAAGACATCTTTTTAATATGGAGCTCTATAACGAAGTATTTTGTAGAGAATATCCAAATATTCAGATGATGGCTTCACGAGGATGCCCATTTAGATGTTCATACTGTAATATTTTTATTATGAACGGAGGATATTGTCAAAGAATCCGAAGTCCAGAAGACGTAATTAAAGAGATGAAATTCTGCATTGAAAAATATAATCCTAAAGAAATATATTTTGATGATGATAATATTGATGCAAATCAAAAATGGCTCAATGAATTAATGGATTATAAAATTAAAGAACTTCCTAATATTCCTTTTAGTTGTATGGGACACGTATCTATTCGTCCTGAACTACTTGAAAAAATGAAGAAAGCAGGTTGCCAAGGGATAAAGTTTGGTATTGAATCTGCAGATAATGATGTTCTTAAGCGACTCAAAAAAGGAATCACTATAGAGATGGCTGAACGGACCATCCAAAAATGTAAAGAGCTTGGTATAAAAACTCATCTTACATATTGTATTGGACTTCCTGGTGCAACCAAAGAGACAGTAAAAAAGACAATTGATTTCGCTAAGACTCATGGAGATCATTATCAGATAAGTATCGCAGCACCTTTCCCAGGAACACCTCTTTATGACGAAGCAAAGAAAGAAGGATGGTTGAAATTAGACAGCTGGGACGACTTTGATGGCATGAAAGATGCAATAATTAATTATCCAACATTGTCAAGCGAAGACCTATTTAGATTATATCAAGACGGGCAGACTTCCACATATAGTAAAGTTTTCCAGACAGGAGAATGGAAAAAATACATTAAGATGATATTCAAAGAACGAGGAATAAAAGGAATTTTTGTTCTTGGTTTTGTCAGAGGTCCAGGTATATTATATAGGATGATAAGAAAAAAATAAAAAATTACTTCTTAAGATATTTTTTGTACCATTCAATTGTTTCTTTGATACCTTTCTTAAGGTCATACTCAGGTTCCCAATCAAATGTTTTCTTTACCTTGTCAACACATAAGTACTGATCAGGAATTTCATTTTTTGCCTGATTAAGTATTTTTGGTTTTACCGTTTTACCGCAAAGTTCTATCACTGTTTCAAAAAGTTCAAGAACACTTATTGGCTTACCTACACCAAAATTAAATGCATGACCACATACGTCATCTCTGTCCATATTTTCTCCTATACGAAGATAGGCTTCTACTGCATCTTTGATGTACATGTAATCTCGACGAAGAGTTCCATCACTTCTTATTACAGGGATCTCGCCATCTAGTACAGACTTAATTGTGCCAGGCACTATTCTGTTGAAGTTCATATCTGCTCCACCGTAAGTGTTAGCATTTCTCGTTACTGCAACTGGAAGTCCAAAAGATTTATGATAACTTCTAGTAAGAATATCTGCGCATGCTTTTGATGCATCATATGGGTACAGACCATTTAATTTTTGATCTTCAGTATAAGGAAGTTTTTCTTGAATACCATAAGCCTTATCAGAAGATGCAACAATCACTCCTTTAATCCATTTTGAATTTCTTGCCGCTTCAAGAATGTTCCATGTCCCTTTTATGTTTGTTTCAAACGAAGAAACTGGGTTTGCATTTGCAATACCGACGATTGCTTGCGCTGCAAGGTGATATATAAATTCAATCTCATATTCATTAACAATTCTAGTCATGAGTTCAGCGTTAATTATATCTCCTCTGACAATGTTAACATCTTTATCAAGTCCCAATGTTTTTAATGAATTTTCAGGTTTTGAGTCTCTTAGTATTATTGTTACGTTTGCTCCATAATCTGCAAGTGTTCTAGCAACCCATCCACCAATAAAACCATCAGCACCTGTAACGAAAACATTTTTTCCTTTCCAAAAATCTTTATTCGACATTTTTCCACACCATCCAGGGCGGTTTTTCATTTGCCCAAAGCTCGTTTAATTCTATATTATCTTTAAGAGTATTCATACTTTTCCAAAAACCACCGTACTTAAAAGCTACGATGCCATTTTGTCTTGCAAGACTTTTGTATACTTCATCTTCCAATTCCATACCTGGTTTAATATGATCAAATATTGTTTTACTAATAACACTAAATCCACCGTTGATATATTCTTTCATTAGTGGTTTTTCTTCGAAGCTAGTAATTTCATCATCATCATTAATATGTATTATTCCGTAATTTGAAACAGGGTTGATTGCTGTTAAGGTAACTGTTTTGTTTTTTTCTTTATGAAATTCTAAAACTTTCCCAATGTCAACATCAGATACATCATCCCCATATGCTAATAAGAACTCATTCTCACCATCTTCCATTATCAAATCTTTTGCTTTCATAATTCTTTCAGCTTTATTCGATTTAAGACCGGTATCAACAATCTTTACGTTCCAACTGTCTTCTTTATGTGAATTTGTAGTAAAATAATTTTCAATTAGATCTCCTTTATAGCCAACTAGTAAGATAAAATCATTGAATCCATAATGCGCATAAATTTTCATTATATGCCAAAGAATTGGTTTATCACCCACTTCGACAAGAGGTTTTGGAATATTTTCAGTCTTCTCACTAAGCCTTGTACCCTTGCCCCCGCATAATATAACTACTTTCATATATTTTCTCAACTCTTAATCTTTCTTAAAAAGATAGCTAATAATATTTAAATCTAATTATTATACCTGTGTATTTAACATCATAACACCTAATAGCATATTATTAAATGGAGATTATGGACAATATTTATATACAATCAGGGTCTAGCATACAGTATGGATGCTGAGATGAAAAAAAGGATTAAATCCTTCAAAGGTCTTAAAATACTCTTCTCCGCAGAAGACTTTTGGCCTAGATTAGGTGGAGGAGAAGCATTTATTGATGAATTTCTTACAGAGATAACAAAAGAAAACGAGGTTTCATGCGTTTATATTGGAGAAAAAAAGCAAGATTCAAAACTCAACTTAATTCCAGTAGCAAAATCATATGCAATGAAGAATGTTCCACTATTTAATAGAACTCTAATAAGACATTATTTTGCAAATAAACGATGGAAAAAGGTGTTAAGAAGAAACATCAAAAAATTATCTCCAGATTTGATAATCACCCAACTCATATATGCTCCAGCATCAATAGATGTTGCTAAAGAATTTGGAATTCCGGTAGTGCTATTTATACATAATTATGAGCATTTTTCACCAAATCTATTTAGAGGAGTAGACCCACTGTCAGTAAAGCCAGGAGATTATTCATATATTCCATTTGTATATAAACTTCAATGGCCATTTTATAAGATTCTTATTAATTGGCATGCAAGAGCACTAAAAAAGGCAAACTTAATTCTGCCAGATACCGCTTTTATTGAGAAAGTTGTAAAAAGATTCTATGGACTTAAATCATACCATTATTATCCCGTAGTCGATTTAGAGAAATATATTATTCCAAAGAAATATTCACATCTAAAAAAAGAATATGTTACATTCATAAATCCTATTAAGAATAAAGGAGTAGAGATTTTAATCGAGACGGCAAAAAGGATGCCAGAAACAAATTTTTTAGTTGTTTGTGGAGCTGATGCAGGACGTGTCGAAGGTTTAAAGATCTTAAAAAATATAACATTTCTTAGCGAATGTCCAGATGTTAAAGAAGCATACGCAAAAACAAAATTGTTAATGGTACCATCGCTATGGCCAGAACCTTTTGGAAGAGTCGTAATGGAGGCAGGAATCAATTCTATACCAAGTATTGTCAGCCCCCTTGGAGGTTTGCCAGAGGCTGTCGGAGATGGTGGCTACGTTGTAAATAATCTATTTGATGTAGATGAATGGAAAAATAAGATAGAAAAGGCACTTGATCCTAAAAATTATAAAAATCTTTCAAAAAAAGCATATTTGCACGCAAAAGCAAATACTCTTCAAAAACAGATGGATAAATTTAAAAAACTCGTGCAACAAGCACTATTAAGATAAAAAATGGAAATCACATTTTTAATACCAAACTCATACGAGGCTGCAGAAAGGTACGGCAGAGTAGCAAAGCATCTTCAAAAGGAAGGAATTAATTCTACTTTTTTAACTGTAAGCTCCTACGTGGAGAAGGTCCTTAAAGGTCTTGGTAGACGAGTGATAAATGTCAGAAATAAAAAAGTTGTAACCCCATCATCATTAGAATTCAAGCTTGCTGCAAAAGAAAGAGAATACGATTTTTCAATAAATGAAGTTCTCATAACAGATATTGAATTTTCTAAGAAAAGTAGAAAAAAAATGCTTCTATGGTTTTACAAAAATATAACATTTTTTGAGAATTATCTTAAAAAAAACAAACCAGACCTAATCATTGGAGGTCTTGAAAGGATTCCTAGTCAGATGTGCCAAAAAGTAGCAAAAAAGATGAAGATTCCTTATTATATTATTGAGCTTTCAGTCCCTATTGCAAATAAATTTTGTTTTACAAAAAATTTAGATGGACATTTGAGTAGTGTTGACGAATACTTTAATCAGAGAAGGGGCAAAAAAATATCTCCAAATGACCTTAAAAAAGTCAAAGACTATCTAAAAGGAGAACGTTCAAAGAAAGTTAGCCATTTTATCAAAGGTTCCCGTCCTGTAGTAAATATGACGAAGATCAAATTCTTTTTTTGGATGATGTATGTTGCATTTATTGTTGAGAAAAATCAGAATCCATATATCAATATTTTTAGAGGATTAAAAAATTATTTAGTCAAGACTTATCGTTTCATAAGAGCAAAATCCCTTTATAAAAAAGCGGATTGGAAAAACGACAAGATTGTATATTTCCCTCTACATTTAGCTGAAGATGCACAACTTCTTGTACGTGCGCCACAGTATCGTAAACAAGAAGAGATTATCGAAATAATTTCAAAATCTATACCAGTAGATCATGTCTTATACATCAAAGAACATCCTTGCAATCCAGGAGACATCAAATATAAGGTTCTAAAGCGTATAGCAAAATTACCAAATGTTAAATTAATCAAATACAATATCAGCAGTAGAAAAATAATAAAGAATT
>CAZYEG010000052.1:0-7832 GCA_964646365.1 uncultured Methanosarcinales archaeon | reverse complement strand
CAGAAAGCTCATCAAGAGTTCTTGGAACTTCGTGTCTTCTGCATGCTGCATATAGAGCTCCTGCAACAACGCTTTCCATACTTCTTCCTCTGACAAGGCCTCTTTGTACAGCTAGAGTATAAATCCTAGCTGATTCTTCTTCAACAGATTTTGGTAATTTCAAATATGATGATACTCTTTTGAGTTCTGCAAGAGCTAATTTTAGATTTCTTTCAATTGCTGTACTGATTCTGTACTGCCATTTTCTTAATCTAAAGAATTTGTTTCTACCCTTATTATCAAGACCATAAAGATCTGATTTTTGACCCACTTCTGTTCCTAGACCCTGATCAAATTGGGTATATGTCATAGGCGCACCTGTTCTTCTTCTGGTGCTAGCTTCGTTACTGTCGAACTCTCTCCATTCCTGAGTGAAGTCAACCATTTTGTCGTCGATAACTAGACCACAATCTTTACAAATGACTTCTCCTTTATCCTTGTTCCAAAACAGGTTTATACCACCGCATTCTGGACATTTTTTTACATAGTGCATTTTTAAAAACCCCCCCGGATTTTATATGAATATAAGCTTTACGTTAAGTTTATATATGTATATAAGTAGAGAGTCATTTATAAATCTTTCGTAAAAAAACTACTTAATTTAAAAAAAATAAGAAAAATTTGCGAAAATATTAAAAGTCTATTCGTCAACTTTTATTGCTGATTCTGGACATTCTCCTTCGCAGAGACGACATGCAATGCAGTCCTCTTCTTTTGTAGGAACTGATTTGTTTTCCTTCATCTCAAAAACACTTGAAGGGCAAGCTCCGACACATGCTTCGCATCCTGTACATTTTTCAGCATCAACTGTTACTGTAGCCATTTTATTGAACCTCCTTTTTAGGTTTTTCTTCAGTTACCTTAGGTTTTAAATCTTTCTTTTCAGCTGGTTTTTTTACTTCTACAGCAGGTTTAACTTCTGCCCTTTTAGGTTCAGCTGGTTTAGGGGTAACTTTTTTTACTGGAGCAGGCTTAGCTTTTACTTCTGCAGCTGGTTTTTCTTCTGTTTTTTTAGCTGCTTTTTCTTCTTTTTTCTCTTCTAGAGCCTGTTTGATCTTGTCCATTGGTGTATCGCCTTCAACTTTTTTCTTTTTAGGCTTGTCAACTTCGATTTTTACGCCGAATTTTTCAACAATAACTTTGCCATCTTCAGTCTTTAAAGCGGTTACTTTTACCTTTGTAGGTGGATTTCTTATTCCATTTTTCCAGAGTTCATCGTTTAATTCTTTACCAATTTTGACATTTTCTGATTTCATGTGTTTTTCGATAAATTTTCTTACACCTGAAACAGCCTTATTAGTTTTTTTAAAGATTGAACCTTTAAGAACTTCTTTTCTTAGTGGAATAGTGAATGTTGCTTCTTTATTTGCCATTTTTTTACACCATTAAATCTTTATACTGGATTTTCTCCATGACCTTTTAGTTGCAGTGTGTCTTCCAGGATGAACTTTTCTTCCTGTTCCATATATCTTTGGTACTGTCCAAAAAGGTGCCCATTTTGTCTGTTTTCCAGCCTTAATGAGTTTCTTTTTTACACTAGGATGTTTGAATGTTGCCATTTTATTTCTTTCCTCCTAGGCATGTTTTAGCAGCTTGATCAATGATTTTTATTCCTGCAGGAGTAATTTTTCGTCCTTTATGTATTCCTTTTTCAATATTTTTTACTAAACCAGCACTCTGCAGTTGTTGTAACGCTTTTCTTATAATTGCGCCACCGCCTTTTCTAAATTCTTCTGGTTTATGTCCTCTGCTTTTTCTTCCGCCATATTTTGTCCTGAGTTTTGATACTCCAATTGGACCTAGCTTTGATACTGAAGTTAGGATAGCAGCTGATCTCATGTACCACCAGTCTTTCTGGACTGGAGGTCGCTCCTTGTGTGATCCTGTTTTTACGAATTCTGCCCATGATGGGGGTATTATTTCACTTACATCTTTAAGGTCTTTACTAAGTTGTTCTATAAGACTGTTTGATGATACTTCATTCATTGTAACCATGTTAATTTCCTCCTATTGCTAGACCTCTAAACCTGTTGCTGAAAAATTGGACTTGATTTAAAAAGCTTGTGTTTTTGAATAGTTATTAATTAGAAACTTTTATAAACAAAGCCGAAACCTTTTGTCAAAGAAAAAAATGGCAAAACTAAGAAAATTTTGTGCTTATAGAAGACTTGAACGACCATATACTAGAGTATCTAAGTATAGGAATCAATCTTTCGTAAGAGCAAAACCAAACAATAAAATTGTAAGATACAATATGGGCGATTCAAAAAGAGATTTCTCAGTAAAGTTAAGCTTAATCTCAAAAGGAGACCTAAATATAAGGCACAATGCAATTGAATCCGCAAGACTTGTTACAAACAAGATGCTTGAAGAGGCAGCAGGAAAAGGCAACTATTATCTTCATATAAAGCTTTATCCTCATCACATACTAAGAGAAAACCCACTTGCTTCCGGAGCAGGGGCGGACAGAATGAGTACAGGTATGAAGAAGTCCTTTGGAAAATCAATTGGAAGAGCTGCTAGAGTAAAAAAAGGTCAGGTAATATTTGAGCTTAATATTGACAAGGATCACATGAAACTTGCAAGAACTGCATTAAAGAGAGCATATTCAAAACTACCTGGATCATGTTCAATTTCCGTAGAAGAATAAAGTTTTTTAATTACTTAATTCATATTCATGGCTAAAAAATGCATTATGTGGAGAACCTGCAGAATTTTGTATCAAAGCTACTAGTGATTTCTACTGTAAGGAATGTGCTCAGGAAAATTTTTCTGATATTGAGCTTCTTGAAACGATTGAAGATAGAGCAAGAATTCTAAAGAAATTGATTAGTGAAAAGATTCAAGAGGAAGAGTAATCAACTACTATCTCCCATGAAGATGTGTGGGTCAAAAGTTTCTTTCTCGTGTTCTGGTAAATATTTAAACTCGTTTCGTGCTAAAGTAAGGTTTACTCCATATTCCGTTTGTATGAGATAACTGTTCCCAGAGTCATTCTCCTGACACATCTTACCCAATTGATCCTTAAATATACCTTTTGTTATCCTTACTTTGTCGTATATTGACATTTCCAATCCCTAAGGTAGTATGGACAATTTTGCGTGATAAATGTTGGGTATATAATATATATATGACAAAAGTTTATAAATGAAAGTATATGGTTAATTACTATGATAAAAGCAATAATTTTAGATCTTGATAATACGCTAATTGATTTCTTAAAAATGAAAAGAATTAGTATTGATGAGGCTGTCTCTGCTATGATAGGTGCAGGATTAGAGATGAGTAAAAAAGAGGCAATGAAAGAGATTTTTGAAATATACGACAAAATTGGAATGGAATCTAAACACATATTTCAAACATTCTTAAAAAAGTGCCTCGGCAAAATTGATTATAGGATACTTGGTGCAGGTATCGCCGCTTACAGAAGAGTGCATACCAGCTTTTATGAACCATATCCCCACGTGGTCCCAACTCTTATCAAACTAAAAGCAAAAGGAGTAAAATTAGCAATTCTTTCAGATGCACCACGATTAAAGGCGTGGATAAGGCTTTGTTCAATAAAAGTGGATCCGTTCATTGATGTTGTAGTGACTTTTGATGATACAAAAAAATTCAAGCCACATAAGAAACCGTTTAAGTTGATTTTAGATAGGTTAGAAGAAGACCCTAGTGAGTGTCTAATGATTGGAGACAATCTAAAAAGAGATATATTTGGAGCTCGTAGAGCGGGAATGAAAACAGCTCTTGCAAAGTATGGCATGGTAAAGAAATATGATAATAATTATGAAATAAAACCAGACTATATCTTGAGATCTTTTACTGATCTATTAAAGATAGTTTAATTACATCTGGAGATTTTGACCGTCTGGAGTTGGTTGGCCTTCTCCAGTACCGCTACCAGCAATAACATCATCAATTCTAAGAATCATTATAGCTACTTCTGTTGAAGATGAAATGGCCTGAGTCTTAATCTTGAGTGGCTCAATAATACCTTCTTTCCATGAATCCATAACTTTTCCTGAAAACACATTGATTCCAGAATGAATTAGATTATTATCATGAGAACTTTTCATTTCTGTGACAACATCTATTGGGTCAAGACCTGAATTTTCTGCAAGTGTGATTGGAATGATTTCCATAGAATCTGCGTATGAAAGAACTGCAAGCTGCTCTCTTCCTGAAAGAGAATTTGCATATGATCTTAGTTGGTTTGCAAGTTCGATTTCTACTGCGCCTGCTCCAGCAACGACCTTCCCGACTTTGATTGAGGCAATAACGTCACCAATGGCATCTTCGATTGCACGCTTGATTTCGTCAACAACATGTTCGGTTCCGCCACGAATGAGTAGAGTAACAGATTTTGGATTTTTGCATCCGCTAACAAAGGTCATCTCTTCTTCTCCAACCTTTTTTTCTTCAACGCACTGCGCAGCACCAAGATCTTCTGATGATAACTCATCAAGATTGGTTGCAATTTTTGCTCCTGTTGCTTTTGATAGTTTTGTCATATCTGAACGCTTAACTCTTCTAACGGCGTATATGCCTTTTTTTGCTAAAAAATGCTGAACTAAATCATCAATTCCTTTTTGACAGAAAACTACGTTTGCACCAGATTTTTCAATCTTGTCTACCATTTTTTTAAGCATATTTTCTTCTTGATCCATGAATGCTTGAATTTGGTTTGGATCTGTGATTTGGATTTTTGCGTCAATTTCGGTTGTTTTTATTTCAAGTGCACTGTCTATCAGGACAATTTTTGGATTATCAACTTTTTTAGGCATAGATGAATTAACTCTCTCTTTGTCGAGTATAATACCTTTTACAAGTTCAGTATCTTCAACTGAGCCTCCAACCTTTTTTTCTATTTTAATATTATTTTTATCAATGCTTGATCCTTCTGCTATACTTTTTACAGTTTCAACAGTAAGATTTGCAAGATTTTCTTTTGAATTTTCTGCGCCTTTTCCTGTCATTGCTGTTTGAGCAATTTTTTCAAGGATATCTGTATCAAGGATTGTAATGACTGAACATATTTTATTTAGAATTTCCATTGATTTCTTTTCAGAAATCCTATATCCTATAGCTATAATTGTAGGATGAATGTCTATTTCTAAAAGTAATTCTGCGTTTTTTAATAGTTCTCCTGCGAGCACTACTGCTGTTGTTGTGCCGTCTCCCACTTCGTTTTCTTGGGTTTTAGCAATCTCAACAATCATCTTTGCAGCTGGATGCTCAATCTGCATCTCTTCTAGAATTGTCACACCATCGTTTGTTACTATAATGTCTCCCATGGAATCAACAAGCATTTTGTCCATACCTTTTGGGCCGAGGGTTGTCCTTACAGTTTCGCCAACAAGCTTTGCAGCTAAGATATTATTTTTATGGGCTGACTTGCCTTGAGTTCTTTGTGTTCCTTCTGGTAGAATATATATTGGTTGTACTTGATTTGACATTGATATCCCCTCAACTTTGTTAATAATATTCGATTTATAAATATATGTGCTCAGATGTAAATATTTAAATAATGGGAAACAATTGGATTCTTTATGAAAATTATTGTATCTGGGCCTCCTGGCTCTGGGAAAAGTACGGTTGCAAAAAAACTTGCTGCAAAGTACAATCTGAAATACTATTCAATTGGGATACTGCAACGAGAAATGGCTCAAAAAAAGGGTATAACTTTAACAGAGCTTTCCGAACTTGAAGAAAAAGATGATTCCATTGATAAAGAAATGGATGAAAGGCAAAAAGAAATCGGCAAAGAAGAAGATTTTGTGATGGATTCAAGACTTGGATCACTATTCATTCCGGACGCTGAGTTTAGAATATTTGTTGATTGTAAGTTTACACAAAGGGCGCAAAGAATTTATGCTCACAATAGGGCTGACGAAGGCGGGAATTATGACACCGTTGAAAAGAATTTGAGCCTTAGAGAAGAATCTGAAGAAAAAAGATTCAAAGAATATTATAACTTTGATTATAAAGACATGAATTTCTATAATATCTGGATAGACAATACAAAACTCAATGAAGATGAGACAATTAAGATTGTTCTTGATCAGATTGAAAGCTATCTAAAGAAGAATTAATCTTTTTTTCTTCAACTTTTATTCCAACTTGTTCTTGAATATCTTTTGACAACTTTTTTCCTAGTAAAAATGAGAGTGTTGAGTTTCCAGCTTTTTTTACATCTCCTAAATCCTTTATACCGTTAGAAAATAGTTTTCTTGCACGTACTCTACCAACACCTTTTAGACGTAAAAGAGGTATCAATTCTTCTTTTACACCGTTCTTTATACGTACACGAAGCCGATTTATTTCTGAAATCAATTCTTTGTGTGCAGAGACTTTTGCAAGCTCTGAACATGCATATAGTAACCAGTCAGAATTATCTAATTTTGCTCGAATCTCACCTGGACGGATATTGTATGTCTCTAATAAATACTCTTCATTACATTCACTAATCCAGTCCATGACAAAAAGTGAAGTTTTGAATGAATTGACAAATTCTTGATATTCAGAATCGTAATAACTAGGTTCGTGTGTTATAATATTATCATTGTATTCAAGAATTTTTTCTTCTACTTTTTCAACATCTTTTGTGGTTGTTCTTAGAAGTGGCCTCATTTCAAGAGTGTTACATACCATTTGGACAAGTGAAATATCACGAAGTTCCTTTTCTTTTGCTCTTTTGAAACAATTTAAAAAATTATGAGCAGTGAGAGGATCTATGTAGAGCTCTGCAACTCTTTTTCCGGTTGGTGTAGCAAGTAGTTTTCCTGCACTTTTTGTTAATTTATCTGCAGATACAAAATCATCGTTCTTGTTTTCAAGCATCTTGATAAATCCCCATTTGCTTAAAAGGTCAAGAATCTTTTCAACAATAAATCCAAGTTTAATCATGTCATTATAGTGGTATGCCCAGAATGTTTTCGAAAAGAAATCTATTAATGACTCTTTTGAATTTACAATCCTTGTTGCAACCAAAGAAAGCACGTAAGTTCTAAGTACTGGCTCTACTGCGAGTTTGGAATATATGTCTTCTGGTAGGCCATTTACGTATTTTTCCATTATTTGGTCTTTTATATCTTCAGAGGATGCAAGACATACCGCTTCTCCTTCATTATCATATTTTGGACGACCCGCTCTTCCAGCCATTTGATGATATTCAAGAACTGGAATATATTGGAGTCCTCTTTGTGTAAATCTTTTAAGATCACGGATAATTACACGAAAAGCAGGAAGATCAAGACCGATTGCAAGAGTTGGTGTGCTACAAATCACTTTAATTTTACCAATTTTAAAGTTTTTTTCTATCAATTCACGTTGTTTTGCAGCTAAACCTGCATGATGAAAGGCAATTCCGCTCTTGAGAATTTTTGATAATCTTTTGCATTGTTTAGTCGGTGAAGATAGTGCCTTTAATGCTTGCTCTGCAAGTTCATCGTATTCATTTGTTTTTATCTTTGAAGCAATATCTTCTGCACTTTTTTCTGCAGACCTTTTGGTATTGACAAAAACTATTGCCTGTTTCTTTAGTGAAATAGTGTCTAAAGCAAGATCAATTACAGGATTATCAAATTTTTTTTCAATCTTTAACATTAAATATAGAAAAAAGTATTTTGTATATAAATTCACTGCCTACATGTCTAGTGGGGGAGTGGGCTTTAGATGTATTCTTTGCCGCCCATGTAAGGCACGAGTGCTTTAGGAACTTTTATCTTGCCATCTTCTGTTTGATTGTTCTCGATAATTGCAAGCAGTGCTCTTGATGTAGCAATTACTGTGTT
>CAZYEG010000051.1:0-7867 GCA_964646365.1 uncultured Methanosarcinales archaeon | reverse complement strand
AACTATTGAATCATTTATCATTGCTCCGGAATCATCCCAAACAGTTGCATTAATAAGATAATCTTCATCATCACTAAACAAAGATGCATTTTCACCTGGGGCAGTTAAGTTTACATAAAGTACACCATAAAGGTCTACATCTATTGATCTATTATTGGACGTAAAACTTTGCCCAGGAAGTGTTGCATTGATTAACAGTGAATAGGGTCCAACTGAAAGGCTAGTTTCTGGATTCCACTCTGCAAGACATGTGTAATCGTAATACATATTATCGCCTATTGTGGTAGTCGGATTTGGATCATTCGATGATGATCTAGCAGAAAACTCTGTTGTATCAACTGTACAGTTTGCAACTTCAGTATAAGTTCCAGAAGTATTAATGTAGACATGACCTACCGCACCATTTATTGTAAGATTTCTTGATGAGCCTATCTCCGGCACAGTAATATTAAATGAGACATACATAATGTCTGGTTCATTAAGGTAACTATCTGCAGATCTAAAGACTGTTGTATTTGTAACGAAATTTGTTAATGTCGGAAAGAGATTAACATTATATTCCCGATTATTTACAAACCAGTCATTGATCAATAAATCTGTTGGGGAGATAGGATAGGAAGAAACTCTTGACTCATTACCCAATGAGGAAGCTAAAATATAATTTGCATTATCATCAGAAATATTGCAGGTAACATTGTGCATTCCTTCTTCAGCACCAACAGTCCATTCATATGTGATGTTACCAGCCGAATCAGTTGTTAAAGAATGGGCTGTTCCATCTATCTTTAACGTAGCACCATATCCTGATTTATCATCAAGACCTGGAATTCCTATTATGCAGCTAAGGTTGTATTTGTCACCAGAGGTAACATAGCTAGGTACATTTAACGAGTTGATTGAAGCTGTTCTGTATGAATTAATATTGATTGTGTCATTGGTTGTATTGTAATATTCGTATTCGATAAGAGCGTACAAAGAAACTGCCCCATATGCATCCTTTGGAACTGGCCAAGGGTAGCTATTAGAGTCAGCCACTAAAACATCTGTAGAATCGGAATCGGAAAAATAAAAATTAACAGAATAATTTATACCACTCTGAACTGGAGGAGACTCATTATGACAAGAATCTCTAACCTGTGCAGAAAGAACAACCTCCTGGAGGTAATTATAGTCTCCATTATTGATAGGTGATGTTATATTCACGGTTGGGGAAGTCTCATAAATTCCCACGTTAATATTTGAAACATTACCTGTTTGTGGCATACCATAATAAGAATAATTAACTCGAGTAGTATTTTGAAGTATTACTTTAAATACATGATTTCCCGTCAAGAAAGAACAATTATAGAACCATGAGAAGTTACATGTTCCTTGTTCATTTACTGAAGTATTTTGGAAAAATATGTCATCAATGTACCAGTTACACTCATATTTTGTCCAATTATCATCTAAGTCTGTTTCATTAATAAGGAGCATAGCACCAGAATAAATCTGTGCATAAAGTGTTGCATTGTCAGCCAAAACATTTGGGGTTCTGTTAACTAAATTTGGCGTAAGCATTCTTACTCTTATTACGTCTGAAAGATCGAGATATAAACTTGTGTTTATGGCGTTGTATGCATATGGATAATGTGTATATGCTGTTAAATTTATTCCACCACTATCATCAGAATCAATATAATATGTGAAGTTTTGTCCGATTACATGTGTCTGTGGAGTTTTATCATCTATCACATTTATATAACTGTTTAACTCTGTTGGTGCAGCACCACAGGAGTCATTTAACTCCATGTAAACTGTAAGTGAAGTCCCTGAATCGGCATTAATTGATCCTTCTGGATGATCAAATGAAGAATTTGACATTGTAATATTCTGGAATCGAACTATATAGGAATCATATACTGAAAATGATTGAGTGATATTTTCTTTAAGTATTTTGTAATCTCCAGTTGTTGTCTGGTTTACAGAAAGCTTTAGAACTTTTAGACCTGGTTGGTTCCCACATAATGGAGTCCAATTAATTGTGCACAAACCGAGACTATTTGTATAAGTATAATTTATCCATGTGTCATCGATGCTCCAATCACATCTAACTCCAGAAAGATTAGCATTAATTTGATTTGAATCAAATAAATTTGCGGAATATGTATTATTTTGCAAACGATAAGTAGATGAAGTATTAATTGAAAAATTAATTATATCCATGATATGTATAAAATTATTCTGATTAATGATGCTGCTTGTGTAATATGATTTAATTGCTGAAATTTTAATATCTGCCATGCCCAAATCTGCTGAACTTGCAGGAGTATAGTTGCATAAAAATTTATCTTGAACATTAGTGTATGATATGTTCCCTAAACAGCCCACTGTGTCTCCGCTGATATTAACTAGGAGTGCTATACTTGAATTGTCAACAACATTTCCTAAATCATCTGTAATGTTAAATAGAACTTCAATTGAATTGTTCACAGACTCATGTTCTCCTCGGTATACTGTATCATTAATCAGACTGGTGATGCTGAGATTTAATCTTGCGTATACAGCAAATGAATTAGTGTACGTATAATTGTAATATCCTGTTTTATTAATTATAATTGTAAAGTTGTGCACTCCTGGATCATTGTTATCTGGGATATCGAAATAACCTGTCGCATTGTTTGATTGTGAAATGTTGGTTGTTATAATTGAATTATCCCATAAAATGTTGTATGTAAAATTATTGATGAGTTGTGATGCTGCCGCGATGTCAGTCAGTGACCAATTAATAATTGATTGATTACTACCTGAAATGTTATATCTGAATACTGAGCTGTTAGCATCTGGTGTTAATGAAAGAGTTGCAGTGATATTTGGTGTAATTATAATGTGTCTATCCTCTGAGTATGTGAGTGGATAATTAGGTGCAGACACGCTTACGTTCCAAATATAATTGCCTGGGCTGATTGTTTGACTGATTGTTGATATACAAGAATAATTACCTTCTCCGTCATTGCTTTTTGCACAAGTGCTATTTAATCGACTAAAAGTGATATCATTTACATTTATATCAGTTATAGATTCATTAAGATCATTTGTTACTTTTGCCTTAAAAGTCAAAGAATCTCCTGGAGCGTATACTAATGAATCTAATGGAGCAAGAAGAGTTATATTCATTTCACCGTACACATTGTATGCATATGTTGCTGTAAAATTGAATGTGTTATTTTTTCTTAATGTAATTGTTAGGATATGTTCTCCTAAAGATTCGTTTGAATCAATTGAAAAATTACCATAAGCTGAATAATCTTGAATACTAGTATTTGTGTATATTATATTTGAGTCCCAACTTATTGTTAGATTAACATCATCTGCACTTCCTCCATCAAGGAAACGAATATTAGTTAAATTGTATATGATTGTACGATTGTCTGTTCTGTTTCGATAAAGGTTACTAGACGGCGAAGGAGTAAGGGATACTGTTGTGGTAAGATTATCTCCTACAGTGATGTTAATTGATGCTGTTTCGTTTGATAAATAATATTCATCGTTTTCGACTTTTGCTTGCCAAGAGTATCTTCCTGGTGTGTAGTTGCCTGCGTGGAGGTTGTATTTAACAAACCCAGTTGTATCACTTGATACTGTCTCCGAAAGTGAAGAGTTGAGATATAAGTTTGTTAAGATAAGACTGTCTGCCTTGAGTCCTGTATATGTGTCATTTATGAATACCTTAATGTGCTCAGATGTTGAATCATGACGATTAATTAATGTATTATTACCTTCAATCACCGTCAAACTTATTGGATGTTTAAGTATTGTAAGAATCTCTGGTGTGGTATTGACTTCTGAATGAAGAGCTGTATTACTCTCGATATCAAAATAACCAAATTTATATGACACACTTCCTGTCCCGAGTGAAAAACTTTTATTGGTCAAAATTTCAAAAGTGTATAATTCGTAATTAGATTGTTTTTCAATTGTTTTCCAAACATTGTTTATTTGTAAATATAGTGTAGCGTTAATCAGGTTGCTCTCAACATCTGTAATATTTATTGTAAAGTTTACTCTTTCTCCCCAATATGTTTGGTTTGTTGAA
Source organism: uncultured Methanosarcinales archaeon (assembly GCA_964646365.1). GTDB lineage: Archaea > Nanobdellota > Nanobdellia > Woesearchaeales > CAZYEG01 > CAZYEG01. The sequence goes on along the minus strand of CAZYEG010000051.1, from coordinate 3,792 downwards.
ACATTAATAAGATTTACAACTGGTTTTGTATTGTTTGATCCATAAACACGATAATTTATACTTGAATTTTCCTGGCCATAAGGCGCTAAAACTGGTTGTACCCACTTTATGAAATCTGCGCCTGGTTCTAAATCATTATCCTGGAAACAGACTTTAAAAATCTGAGCACTTATGTTGAATAAAGTATATGTTGGTGAAGATGAATTGCAATCTGATTGAAGTGTTGTAGGTGTAAGATTGTTATATATTCCGTTGAGATATACTTCTAAAGCAGGTTCGTTTATCAATAAATTGTCTAGGGTAAAATTTACACTTATGTTAGTAAATATGTCAGAAGTATATGACGTGTTTCTAACTACTGTGATGTTATGATAAAATTGACCAGATGAAGTATAGTTGCCTAAAACTTTTACAGCAGGATAAAATGCTGTTCTATTGTACCATATGTAATCATTTATTCTAGAACTATTTGGTGAAAGGTAAAAATCTCTATCACAGTTTTCGGATGTGCCATCAGTATTTGTATAGCCAAGAGTTCCTTCAACACCTGATGAATTACATAAATAGTAATCAAAATAAAATGGTTGCGAACCAACAATAAAAGGAACAGACTTGATTATCTTTCTTATATATACTGGTATTGGAGGAGAAACGTACTCCATCATTAATGCATATAAATAGTTGGCAGAACCTGCAGTAAAATCTGCGGTCTTTACCCAAACCGCCTGCTGGTCGGTATAATTGATGTAATTTGTAAGATTTAGGTCAAATGTAACATTCAACTGTGTGATCTTTACTCTGCTTTGGTAATCTGAAGAGATGTTGAAAGGGATCTGGCAAAGAGCCCCGCTGCATCTTGATTTGTAATCTGTGATATTTGAACCAAATCCTGATATGATCTGTTCTGAAAGCCTGCCAGTGTTTGTCCAGACAGAAAGATTGCCGATATTGAACGTAAAATTGAAAGGATCCTGCATATTGTATACTTTAATGCTTTCAAAATCTGCTATGATAGCTTCGGTTCCGTTGGATGAATGTACATCTCCGAATGCGATTTTACCAAGTATTTTGTTTGTGTTTATCTGTTTTATTAGTTGGAACGATTTGTTTAGTACTACAATATTTTTACTTCCTAAAGTTAGTACCATCTCATTATCTTGATCATCTGCAATATTCCCAATTTTTATATCTCTTATCTGTGATCCTGCAGAATATTTTGCAGTGCATACATCAATCGTACACTCGTACAATGTGCCGTTGTTGTGTCGAATATATGTTCTCTCACCGGAGCACATATCGCCAAGGTCTATTGATCTGAAATTTCCTGATGATTGCGATATTAGACCTCCAGTATTATTGAACACAAAATATCCTGTGCCAGATGCCACGATTATCTCATTCCCATTTACTGCAGATGAGAATTCACCAACTTCAATGTCATTAATTTCTGAACCAATGGAATAATTCCATTGCAGACTTAAAGTGGCATTGTATAGCCATATGTAATTATTTGTATCCGAAACCACAATGTTGTCTGTTTGGGTATTTGGCAAAGTAAGAAGCCTCACTAAATACTGTGAATCAATACTGGCCCATGTAGAACCACTATCTGTACTTGTTGTTGAATTACTCACCGTTGTGGAAGTATCCTGCATTAAATTATAATGTGCACTTGCATCACAATTGTCACAACTGAATGTGATATTGTTTCCTACATTTAGTTCTGAACAATTGACTGTCTGATAAAGCCATGTCTTTCTTAATGATGTGTTTGAATAGATATCGACTAGTATATCACTGTTTGACATCTCTGAATACTCTGTTGGTGATGATGATGTAGAGAAATGTGTACTCCCGCTGGTTGAAGAATCCCCAAGTATATTGAAGTAGTTTGAATTGTCGCAATCTGGACAAGAAAATAACAGTTCGTCATCCATATTAATATCTGAACAGTTGACTGGTATGGTGGTCTGGTTAAATGTAAGTGTAGATTCTTTAATCCTTACCATAAGTTCGTTAGAACCATTTAGATCTTTGAGTATCCTGAATGAATTTGTGACACAGTTAGTGCACATATATGTTATGTTTTTGCCGTGCTGTATATCTGAACAGCTTACAGCAGTGTCAACCATATCATAATCAAGTGAAGAGTTACTGTAAATGTATAGTAGATTGTTTTCTGATGAATCTTTTAACAGATTGTAGTTCTCGCTACCACAGTCATCACAACCAAACGTGATGTTTGTGTTTGGCGACAAGTCTGAACAGTTTACTGACGTTGTTGTGAATTCCTGTATATCATATGAATTTGTTACAATTATCTTCGCCATGTAATCATGTGGCATCTCATCCCTTTCATATATCACGCCTGCTGGAGTACTATATTCTGAACTTGAATTTGTTGTATCGTCAACCATGATACGGTAATAGTCTGTACTGTTGCATCCAAGCGTGGCATTTTCTTCACAATAAAGCTGAATTTCCTGATCTGCCGCTACACCACTACAAGAAACTGGATGATCTACCCAGCTCCAGTTGGTTGAATCATCACACTGCTCGGTGATTAGAGATTTTGAGATAGAATGGAACTCATTATTTAGTACCATACGCAAGTTGCCTGCCTTGGTTCCGTTATAGCACAATGCAAGCCTAACATAACACTGTCCTGCATTTGTGGATGAAGGTAGTGAAAAATTGTTTAGATATATCTTTGCATACGAGTTGTCTGCACCGATAAGATTATAGTCTACTTCTCCTGAACTTATGTTTGTCTGATCTGTGATTGAGTATTCGATCCTAGATGTATTAACCATTTCTGTGGAAACATTGTACTCGACACTGTTAATGTTTATTGTAAGATTTGCATGGTTGCTGACATTGTATGTAAAAGCTGCTTTTACGTAGCACTCTGACGCATCAATTCTATCCGGGAGTGACAAGAATGATAAGTTTACATCTACACTTGAACCACTACACCCAACACAGTCTGATGATGCACCAATAAGTGTGCTGTTTGTATAATTGATAAGATTGTCATATGTAATGTATGATTTGTCTATATTATAGTCAATACCATCTAGAGTAAATTTGAGTGTGCCAGTTTTTTGAGAAACATATTGAAGTGGTGTCTGTATGAAGCACATCTTATTTGTTGTGTTTGTTACTGTGTGGTTGATTGTATAGTTTGCCTGTGAAGTTGATGAGACTGGTAAGTAACTTTCTGGAACACCATCATCATCCGAAGAGATGTTGTGGGTCTGATTTGCACTTATATGTGATGGATCAATCGTATATGTGTGATTGTTTATCTTTAATGTGAAATTTTTAGAGGACACATCGCCGTATGAATTAAGTCTTGACCTAACATAACAATCCATAGATGGTATCGACGCTGGGATGTCCATTGATGCTGTAGTAATCTTGATATTTTTTGAACTATTACATCCTATACAATTCATGTATTCTGTTGTATTGTCATGAAGGTTATAGTTTAAGATATTGGAAGTTGTGATGCCTGATGATGTCATGGTATATTCAGAGTTGCCTACACTCATATTGAGCTGTCCAGAAGAAGAGGTTACATAGTTAAATGCTGCCTTGATGATACATGTTGCGTTATCTGCATCTACTTCTGATGAGATTGTGTACCTCGCTTGGTTTGAAGAATAAATTGGTGTATAATTTGCAACTGTACCTGTGTCAGAGTAAGTCTCAATATACCCTGCATTCAGTTCTGCTGTCTGGACTTTGGTAAAGGACTTGCTGGTTGAGACATTGCCAACGAGATCTCCT
>CAZYEG010000050.1:2738-7948 GCA_964646365.1 uncultured Methanosarcinales archaeon | reverse complement strand
AACAGATTGTGTAGATCCAGGCGATAACAAGTGTCACACAAGAGACGATGTGGTTGATGTTGTTAATAGTGAGGTGGATGACATCTCAATATGTAAAAAGCGTGGAATTAAGAGTGCATGGTTTGACTGCGATGACAATGTTTTAGCATGCTCTACATTATCAGGTACTTGTGCAAACAACGAGAAGATGATGTGCGGTGAAGACTTTGATGATTGTTTCTACGGCGAGATGGAATGTTGCGGCGACGATTACATGGATACTCACGATGTTTGCTCAAAAGAATCAAACATCTTCTGGGATTGTCAAAGTGCAGAATCTTGCTGCGACAACGCAGATGATTGTGTTGACGGAGGAGACAATAAATGTTATGATTCAGATACGCCCCAGGATGTATTCGCAGATACTCTTGATGACAAAGCGTATTGTCAACTTACTGCCTCTGGAGGCGAGTGGGCGGATTGTGATCAAAATATTGCCCAGTGTACAGAAGCAATATGCGGTGATATAAACGGTATAAAGTGCGGTGCAACTTTTGGTGAATGTGTATATGGCCAAACAATGTGTTGTGGTGATGATAATCCCGAGAAGGTCAATTTTTGCCAACAAACATCGGAAGTAGACTGGAGTTGTAATACAAATAATATTTGTTGTGACGCGTCCACAGATTGTATTGATCCAGGTGACGACACTTGTAAAGATGTCGGTTTTGCTTATAATTTAATAAACAACAATCAAATAGATAGCAAATCTTTTTGTTTCAATACTGGAACTTCCGGTGAATGGGCGGATTGTGATGATCATGTAACAGATTGTGGTTCAGATGTTTGTGCAGAAGGTTCACCAGTTACATGCGGAGAAGACTTTGATGACTGTGTCACAGGTGAATCAGAATGTTGTGGTGACGATTGGCAGGAAAATTTCAACGAATGTATTCAGGGAGCGGAAACTTTTTGGAGTTGCGGGGAAACAGTATCATGCTGCAACAATCCTACTGACTGCGTCGATACTGATAATTCTTGTTTAGAAGCAAATTCTGTTTATGATGTAGAATATTCAGAGGCAGATAATTTTGCATACTGTCAAGAAAGTGTTACAGGTTCATCATGGATAGATTGTGATATAAAGACAAGCGAATGCGGGACAGATGTATGTGGTAATGGTAACGGAGTCACATGCGGAGAAGACCTTGCAGAATGTTCATATGGAGAAACAGAATGTTGCGGAGACGATCACGACGAATATTTTGAAACGTGTACAAAACATGATAATATCGCATGGGAATGTACAAATACAGAAGCATGCTGTGATATTACAACAGACTGTGTAGACCCTGGCGACAACACTTGTTATGATGCAAACAGTCCACATAACATTTCCACAGCTATTAATTACGATACAATTTCATACTGCTTATATAATGGCGACCATGGGCAATGGAAGGATTGTGATTCTGAACCTCAAAGATGTGGTGACGCAGTTTGTGGAGACAAGAATGGAGTTTACTCCGGCGAATTAAATGCTCATGGAGAATTTGGTGGCATGAATTCTACAGAGACCCAATGTTGTGGTGATGATGCAAGTGAATATTATCTCTCATTTAAAGTTAAGAATACAGGAAGTGACATTGAAGAAGAAGAGAGTGTTGGAAAAGTGGATGATGAGACTGATGTTGCATGCTGCGATAACCCGACCGATTGTGTCTTCGACGGAGTCTGCTACGCAATAAACGAACCAGCAGACATTGATGGTGATGGAGTTGTGGGTGAGTTTTGTGATATCAACAACAAATGGAATGATTGTGATTCCTCAGCTGAAGCCTGTAATCACCCAAAATGTTTAGAACTTTCTTGGCGTCATGGTGGAGAAATGCGAAGATTTGGCGAGTACGAAAATGGAACAGGTAGTGAAGTTGGAGAATGTTGTGAAGATGATGAAGGAGAATTCTTTATAGACGCAGGCATTGGTGTTGATAGATGTTGTAACAATGAAGAAGACTGTGTAGACTTGCACGGTATATGTCGTGACGAATATCCAAAAGAAGTTACATGTTTTGATGAGATAGATAACGATTGTGATGGATTTGCAGATTGCGCAGATCCAGATTGTATTTGTGGTACAGAAGGCCCTGAAGGTCAGATTTGTAACGGAATCCAAGGAGGATTTTTAGGAGCAGATTATGTTGATAAAAATGGATTTTCTGGTTCAAGCAGATATCATTATTGTTCTGCAGTGGACGATATTAATCCAAGATGTCTTACTGAGCAGGATTCAAGATATTCAAAAGACAACATTATCAAATGTGGTAACAGTGAAACAGAAACATTTGGTGTATGTAATACTTATGATACAATTCCAGAAGACGGTTTAGAATGTGCTTATTTAGGAGTATCAAATTTTCATCTTGACGTTGCAGGTTGGAGATGTGTTGAAGAAGAGTACCTTTATGGTGAGACAATGGAATTAAATATCAGTTATGATACAAACATAACTCTTGATTCTTGGGATTTTTTGGTTGAGTGTGTAGTCTCAACAGAGAATGGAACTTTCTATGAGAATCGTTGGATTACTTCCCCACAAGGGTCCCATCAAAAATTTCAAATTCAATTCCCATTAGTAGACCTAGCATTCAACGCGCCACTTATTTCAGGAAGAAAAATCAACGCAAATGTAAAATGTTATGCATACACAGATTTCTGGGCAGAAAGTGGTTGGCGAGTTTCACCAATACTTGATAAAAATTTTATGGTCAAGGCAACGTGTGATAATGAATGTCTTATTGAAGATGAGTTTTATACTCATGAAGCAATGAAAAGCGATTTACCATGTTATTATTGTAATGTTTCAAAAAACCAATTCGGTTGGTCTGCAAAGTCTGATGGTCAGCGTTGTGTTGCACAGCTTTCTGCTCGTCCAGATCTTTGCGATAAAACTTCTGGTTGCGAAGGTCTTTGTTGTGATACAACATGTAACACACTTTTTAGTACTGGTCTTGCAATTGAGCCTGAGCATACAGACCCAGACGAAAACTCCGCATTCTGGTTAGATGCTGCATGTTTACAATCTAGGAAATCAGGATTCTTTGCATGTGAAGGAAGCGAATTAAAGTGCGATAACTCTTTATGCATTGACGAAGATAAATATGATGACAATCACAATTTGGATTCTGATCCATACATGGAATATATAGACAATGAAATCCTATGTGATGAACATGAAGACTGCGCAAGTGATGATCCAACTTATACATGTGACTTAAGTAGTTGCGTGTGCCGAAGAATGGCAAGGTGTCTTATTAATGGTGAGGATTATTATGCTGGAGAAACCAACCCAACCAATCCTTGTCAGATTTGTGACATATCTGTGGCAACAACTGAGTGGACCAATCTTCCGACTGGAACAATGTGTGGTCCATGGCAATGTAGTAGTAACTCTGAAGTCTATCAAGAGGACGGCGGTAAGTTTGGTGTTATTGGATCATGTGCATTCAGCCCACTTGTAAATGATATTGCATGTGTTGATGTATTTGATTCCATGTGTGCAGATTCAGATATAGAAGACTTTGGAAACGGAACACAAAAAGTTGCTTGTAGTGCACAGTGTGATTCGATCTATGATAAGGATGGGAACGACAAATGTTATTGTCCAACATCAAAAAATGGAAAATGTTTAGACGTTTGTGAATGGCGTCCACCTTGTGAAGGGATAAGAATTTTAGGTATTGATTTCCATTGTGGAGTAGAAGACGGTGTTTGCCCAACAAAATTTAAAGATCCAAGTCTTAGAGCACCAAAATGTTCAGACCATATAGGAAATGAGTGCTACGATCCAGATTGTTAATTCTTTATAGGTATTCTCATGTGACTTTTACAATCTTTACAGAAATAGACAATTTTACCATCATTTGTACGAACGCGTAAATTTTCAGATCCGAGATAAACATGACATTTTTTACAATATTTTCTTTTGAATTCTGTAGGTATAGGAACTTTGTTTTTCATAGAAGTCTTAAGTGCAAGTTCCACATATCTGTTTGCTTTATTTTTATCAGAACCGCACACCTTCCCAGCTTCAATAAACAATTCACGGATATGATCTTCAGCAATTTTAGAATGAATTTTTGATTTTCTTTCGAATTTTGCCATCTTAGATTAGACTCCTTCAAATCCAAGAACGGTAAGTCCAGGAATTTTACCTTTCTTTTCAATAAATTCTAGTGACGCTCCACCACCTGTAGAAATAAAACTGATTTTTTCAGATTGCCCAGACTTCTTTATCGCTGATATACTGTCCCCCCCCCAACGACATCAAATACTCCCTCCATCTCAGCAACACATTTTGCAATTTCGAATGTCCCTTTAGATGTTTCTTCGAACTCAAACACTCCCATAGGTCCATTCCAGAAAATTGTTTTTGCTTCTTTAAGTTTCTCCTTATACAATTCTATTGTCTTAGGTCCAATATCCATACCCATCATATTGTCTGGTATATCATCTGAGATTTCAAACTGTGTATTTGGTGAAAACATTTCTCCTGAAACATGATCAATTGGTAATAGAATTTCAACACCTTTTTCTTGTGCCATTTTTAGAATATCTTTTGCTAATGGTATGTCATCTTCTTCAACTTTAGATGTACCAACATGCTGTCCTTGAGCGACCATAAACGGATAGGACATTGCTCCCCCAATAAAGAGTTTGCTAGTATGATCAAGTAGACTTCTTAAAGCACCCACTTTGTCAGAGACTTTTGCTCCACCTATTATTGCATAAAAACTATCTCTGTCAGCCTTAAGAAGTTTGCTTAGATTTTCAATTTCATTTTTTACAAGAAAACCACATGCACTCTTTAGTTCGCCAACTTCAATAACACCTACAGTAGATGCAGCCTTTCTATGACATCTCGCGAATGCATCTTCTACAAATTCATCATATCCTGTTGCAAGTTCCATTGCAAATTTTTTTTCTGCAGGTTCACCATTTTTTTTCTTGTAATCAGTTTCTTCAGAGTGAAATCTTACATTTTCAAGTAACAATATTTCTCCATTCTTCATACTTTTTACAGCTTTTTTGACTTTGTCACCAACACAGTCATTTACAAATTTGATTTTTTTACCAAGTATTTCTTCAGCAGGACCAATTGCAGCTTTAAGACTCAACTCTTTCTTTACTTTCCCTTTTGGTCTGCCCAGGTGTGAAAGAAGTACAACTCT
>CAZYEG010000050.1:0-2728 GCA_964646365.1 uncultured Methanosarcinales archaeon | reverse complement strand
GTGTCAGTGACCTTTGGGTTTTTTTCCTTAGTTAATGGAAGGTCCCAATTTACACCTACGAGCACTTTCAGCCCCTTGTAGTCCTTATCTGTTATAGTATGCATTATTTCACCTTATCAATAAAGCCTCTAAAACATCATTCTATTATATATTTTACTGTTAATAGAGAAGAAAAGTTAAATTTTCTTAATAATTTTTTTAGGGCACTTCAAAACACATGCGCCACAGTTAACACATTTCTCATAATCAATCCGAGCAATATTATCTACAACATGTATAGCGTCAAACTTGCATGTCCTTTCACATATTTTACATGAGATACATCCAACTTTACAAGCTGAAACAACATCTTTACCTTTATTTTTTGAAGAGCATTTCACATATACTCTGTTTTTCTGAGGAATTAATTCATATAAATTTTTTGGACAAGCTAGAACACATTTTCCGCACGATATACATTTCATTTCATCAACTACTGGAAGATCATCTTTATTTATTGTAATCGCATCAGCCGGACATACATCAGCACAGTCACCATACCCCATGCAACCGTAACCACATGCCTTTTGCCCACCAGCAACCATTGCAGCTGAGGAGCATTTCTCAAATCCTTTATAGTCAAATTTATCTTTAGCAACTTTTTTATCCCCATCACAAAGAATTCTTGCAACTTTTCTTTCAACACTACAATCAACACTTTTCCCCATCACTTCAGCGATTTTTTCCATGTCAGCACCAGCTGTACACTTCTTAAAATCTTCATCTTCACATGCAACAGCTTCAGCAAAAGCATCACACCCAGCGTAGCCACATGCACCGCAATTAGCAGATGGAAGAAATTCTCTAACTTTTGAAATTTTTGGATCTACTTTTACTTCAAACTTTTTTGATAAGTACGCTAGACCTAGTCCAAAGCCAAGTCCGAGAGCTCCAAGTGTGATTATTGATTCTGTTATCATCTTACTATACCTATAAAACCAAGGAATGCAAGCGACATAAGCGCTGCAACAATGAATGAGATTGGTAGCCCCTTAAATGGTCTTGGGACTTCATTGAGTTCAAGTCTTTCTCTTATTCCTGACATTAAAACAAGTGCAAGTGTAAAACCAACACCAGCGCTAAGTCCAAATATTGTAGACTCAATAAAATTATATTTTTCCTGGATGTTTAGTAGTGCCACACCAAGAACTGCACAATTAGTGGTGATTAACGGTAGATATATCCCAAGTGCCTTGTAAAGTGTTTTGTTGAATTTCTTCAAAAAGATTTCAACAACCTGTACAAGCGTTGCTATAACCAAAATAAATGTAATCACCTGTAAGAATTTTAATCCAAGAGGTTCTAAAATAAGACTATAAATTCCCCATGTTACAATTGATGCAAGTGTCATTACAAACATTACTGCCATTCCCATACCAACTGCAGATGATGTTTTTTTGCTTACTCCAAAAAATGGACATAGTCCAAGGAATCTTGAAAGTACAAAGTTATTAACAAATATTGCCCCGATTATTATAAACATTATATTTGCCATTTTATGCTAACGCCTCATCTGTAACACTTTTTTCTTTTTTAGATTCTTTTTCTGCTGCTTCCATTTCTTCTTTCTTTTTGTCAATCTTTTCAAAGCCCTTAACACAAGGAGGGCATGCAATCACTTTATCATTCTGTTTAATCTGCATGTAATTAAAAAGTGCAAGTAGTAGTCCCATTGTGAGTAACGCTCCAGGAGGTAAGATAAATACAAGCGCAGGTTTAATTGGGATGTTAATTAAAACTAATCCAAATACTTTAATCATACCTGTTCCAAGCAGTTCTCTGATAAATGCAATAAGTCCAAGTGCCAGTGTAAAACCAACACCCATACCAAGCGCATCAAGTATTGAACGTGTAACTCCATTCTTTGAAGCAAAAGCTTCAGCTCGTCCAAGAATTATACAGTTAACTACAATCAGTGGAACAAAGATTCCAAGCGATTTATTGATTGCTGGCAAGTACGCTTCAAGTACCATTCCTGCAATTGTAACAAATGTTGCAATCACAACAATATAACTCGGTATTCTAATTTTTTCTGGAATATATTTTCTAAACAGTGAAATGATTATATTAGAATTTAGAAGTACGAATGTTGCAGCAAATCCCATTCCAATTGCATTTTCGACAGCATTTGAAACAGCAAGAGTAGGGCAAAGTCCAAGAACTAGACAGAATACAGGATTATTCTTTATTAGACCTTTTACAAATTCCCAACTTAACTTCTTATTCTTTTCCACTTCCTTCCCATTCATCGGTTGCTGCTGTTACTCCATCAGCTTCTGTTGTAATAATTGAATCATGAACATTATTTGCGACAGCTCTTGATGTGATTGTAGCGCCAGTTATTGCATCAATCTCTCCACCATCTTTATTTAATTTAATTTCTGCTTGTTTCTTCCCAATGTACTGCTTAAGATATTCTTCTTTTACGATATTTGCGCCCAGTCCAGGTGTTTCAGATTGTGAAAGCACTTTTATTCCAATGATTTCACCGTCATTGTCAACACCAACAAGAAGTTCTATAATGGATGAGTAACCAGGAGCATCAATTTCATAAATTTTAGCAATTTCGAATGTTAATGGCATTTTTGGAAATGAATCAGCAGGATTTTCAAATAAATTTTCATTTATATAATTATCTATTAATTATGTTAATTATTAGTGAACAGTCAACATTAATATAAATTTTTCT
>CAZYEG010000049.1:0-8027 GCA_964646365.1 uncultured Methanosarcinales archaeon | reverse complement strand
TACAACAACAGGTGTTTTTGAAAATGTTGTTCACGCTTCAGAAAACGCTAAAGAGGCTCAAAGAGAAATTGAGCTTTGGTTCCGACCAGGCGAATTAGTTGAAACATTATTCCCAATAAAGATTAAGAAAGTCGAAAAAGACGACATTTTCTGGGAATCAGAATTATAGGTGATTATTATGGCTGAAAAAATGGTAGAAAAAGTAATGAGGATCGTAAGTAATCCTCAGAAAATTAGAAACATAGCTATTTGCGCACACATTGATCATGGGAAAACAACTTTCTCAGACAATTTACTTTCAGGTGCAGGAATGATGTCAGAGCAGCTTGCAGGTAAAGCAAGGCAGCTTGACTTCCACGAGGATGAGCAGGAAAGAGGAATTACAATTGATTCAGCAGCTGTTTCAATGGTACACACTTACAGTGATGCAGAATATCTAATCAATCTTATCGACACACCAGGTCACGTAGATTTTGGCGGTGACGTAACAAGGGCTATGAGAGCAGTTGATGGTGCAATAGTACTATCATGTGCAGTAGAAGGGATTATGCCACAGACAGAAACCGTTCTAAAACAAGCACTTAAGGAGAGAGTAAAACCAATATTATTCATCAATAAAGTTGACAGACTAATTAAAGAGTTAAAGCTTACTCCAGAAGCAATGCAGGAGAGATTTATCGGTGTAATTACAAAAGTAAACGAGATGATTAGAAAGCTTACACCACCAGACCAAGAACCTAATCAGGTTAGTGTTCAGGACGGATCAGTAGCTTTTGGTTCAGCATTTCATAATTGGGCTTTATCTATCCCTTACATGAAGAAAAATAATGTAACATTTAAGGAAATTATAGACGCTTATAGTGGTGATGACGAAAAAGCTTACGAAGCACTTGCAAAGAAAGCTCCAATCCACGAAGTTGTATTAAATATGGTTATTGAACATCTTCCAAATCCAGTTGATGCACAGAAAGTTAGAATCCCAAAGATTTGGCATGGTGATAAAGAATCCGCAGCAGGAAAATCACTTATAGATTGTAATCCAAATGGTCCACTTGCTTTCGTTACAACAAAAATTGCAGTTGATCCACAAGCTGGAGAAATTGCAGCAGGAAGACTTTTTTCCGGAACAATGGAAAAAGGAAAAGAGGTAATGATTGCAGGAACACCAGGAAAACAAAGAGTTCAACAGGTTTTTATCTATAACGGTGCAAAAAGAGAGATTGTTGATAAGGTTCCAGCAGGTAATATTATTGGTATTGCAGGAATAAAATCATATCCAGGGGATACAGTTGTATCTGAAGAAATGGATCCATTCGAAGCAATCACACATCTTTTCGAACCAGTTGTAACAAAGGCTATTGAAGCTCAAAAATCAGCAGATCTTCCAAAGCTTATTGAAGTTCTTCGAACTGTAGCAAAAGAAGATCCAACTATTCAGATTGAGATCAACGAAGAGACAGGCGAGCATCTCATGTCAGGAATGGGAGAACTTCATCTTGAAGTTATCGAGAATAGAATTAAGACAGAGAAAGGCGTATCTGTAAAATGTTCTCCACCTATTGTAGTATACAGAGAGACAATCAAAAAGACTTCACCAGGATCTGTTGAAGGAAAATCTCCAAACAAGCACAACAAATTGTATTTTGTTGTTGAGCCAATCAATCCAGGAATCGCAGATGAGATTAAGAAAGGCGAAATTCCTCAGATGAGAATCAAAAAGATGGATCTTGAATTAAGAGAGAAATTTACAAGACACGATATGGACACAAAAATAGCTGATAAAGTAAAAGATGTCTATAAAGGAAACATTCTTGTTGATAAGACCCGTGGTATTGTTCACATTGGTGAAATTATGGAGCTTGTTTGCGAGATGTTTGAAGATGTTATGAATCACGGTCCAATTGCAAAAGAACCATGCATTGGTCTTCAAGTAAATCTAATGGATGTAAAACTCCACGAAGACGCAATTCATAGAGGTCCTGCTCAGATGTATCCAGCTATTAGGGACGCAATCAGAGGAGAAATGATGCTTGCTTCACCAATTTTGTTTGAACCAGTACAGATTATGCAGTTTGAAGCTCCATCAGATTATACAGGAGAACTTTCAAAGTTAATTGCAAACAAGAGAGGGCAGATGCTTGATATGAACCAAGAAGGAGAGGAAGTAACAGTAACTTCAAAGCTTCCGGTTGCAGAAACAATGGGGCTAAGTAACGATCTTAGAGGCTCAACAAACGGTAGAGGTATCTTTTCACTAGTAGATCAGAACTTTGAACCGCTTCCTATGGAGCTTCAGGATAAGATTATAAAGCAGATTATGGACAGAAAAGGGTTATCAGATGCTCAAGTAGGTGTGTGAGTAAAGAAGTGAGGACAGAAAAGTTTATAAATGAAATTCAAATCTCATATCGAGATAAAACACACAAAAAACAAATAAAAATATGAAATAAGTGAAGGTGATTTAAAAATGGCTAAAGAGAAAGTACACATAAACCTCGTATTCATCGGACACGTTGACCACGGTAAATCAACAACAGTTGGAAGACTTATGTTTGATTCAGGCAACATCGATGAACAAACAATGAGAAAACTGAAAGAAGAAGCAGCTGCTAATGGTAAAGCTGGTTTTGAATTTGCGTATACAATGGACAATCTGAAAGAAGAAAGAGAAAGAGGAGTAACAATCGATCTTGCTCACAAGAAATTCGAATCAGACAAGTACTATTTTACAATAATTGACGCACCTGGGCACAAGGACTTCATTAAGAACATGATTACAGGAGCTTCACAGGCTGACGCAGCTGTTCTAGTAGTTGCTGCTAATGACGGTGTAAATGCACAGACAAAAGAACACGTGTTCCTTTCAAGAACACTTGGTGTAGGTCAGATAATCATCGCAGTAAATAAGATGGATATCTCTGGTGTAGAATATAGCGAAGCAAAGTATAAATCAGTGAAAGAAGAAGTATCAACACTTCTACAATCAGTAGGATTCGATCCTTCAACAATTCCTTTCCTGGCAATTGCTTCACTTCCTGGAGATAATATCTGCGAAAAATCAGATAAGATGCCTTGGTATGATGGTCCAACACTTTTGGATGCTATCAATAATCTTAATCCACCTGAAAAACCAACAACACTTCCACTTAGAGTACCTATTCAGGATGTATATAATATCACAGGTATCGGTGTAGTTCCAGTTGGTAGAGTTGAAACAGGACTTATGAAAGTAGGTTCAAAAGTTATGGCTGTACCTGGAAGAGAAGGTAAAGGTGTTCCTGGTGAACTTAAATCAATCGAGATGCATCACGAACAACTTCAGACAGCAGAACCTGGAGACAATATCGGATTCAGCGTCAGAGGATGGGGTAAAAAAGATGTTACAAGAGGAGATGTTATGGGCACAGCTGATGACGTTCCAACAGTAGCAACTGAATTTACAGCACAGATTGTTGTATTAAACCATCCATCTGTACTAACAGTAGGATACACACCAGTATTCCACATCCATACAGCACAGGTTGCATGTCAGATCGTTGCAATCGAAAAGAAGCTTAACCCTGCAAGCGGTGAAGTTCTTGAAGAAAATCCAGATTTTATCAAGAATGGCGACGCAGCTATTGTTAGGATTAAGCCTGTACAAGCACTTGTAATTGAACCACAGAAAAGTATACCTCAGATGTCAAGATTTGCTATCAGAGATTCTGGTGCAACAGTTGCAGCTGGTATGTGTATTGATGTAGTTAAAAAGGAGATGTAATATCTCTCTAAATTTTTTTTTATTTTGATCATTTCATGATCATCATAAGGTTTTCATGAGGAAAAGGACATGCAGAAAGCAAGAATAAAATTAGCAAGCACAGAAATAGCAAAAATCAACGACGTTTGTGATTACATTAAAGATATTGCAGACAAGACAGGTGTAGTAATGAGGGGCCCAATTCCGCTTCCTACCAAGAAACTTAAGATCACCACAAGGAAAAGTCCTGACGGTGAAGGAAAAGCAACTTGGGAAAGATACGAAATGCGTGTTCATAAAAGACTTATTGACCTTGGTATTGATGAAAGAGCACTTAGACTGGTAATGAGAGTACCTATTCCAGAGGGTCTAAACATCGAAATCGAAATGATTGACGCTTAAATTTTTTTAATTTTTAAGAAATGATTTGAAAAATGGGTTATTTACCCCATCTAATTCTTAATTATTATTACTTCTAATTAGAACAATATAAATATAACATTTGATTTATTTTTAATATGAATTTTTTATTTTATGCTATAGAGAAAGGTGGGAATCTAGGAAGCATTCTTAGAACCAGTGCATCATTTGGTATAAAAGAGATTTTTCTCCATGATAAATACAGTATTCTTGAAGATAAAGAAGAAATACGTAGAGCAAAAGACACATCAATGGGACATTTTGATGAAGTTTTAATAAAAAAAGTTGATGAACTCGATATATTCCTTTCAAAATTTGAGAATATATTTGCAACAACAGTTGGAAAAAACTCAAAGAGAATCGGGGACGATAAATACGATCTTAAGATCCCAAAAGATTCTTTGATTATATTTGGCAATGAAACCAGAGGGCTTCCAAGAAAGATTTCTGGCGCAAAAGGAGTAAATAAAATCATCATCCCAACAAGAGGTATGGAGCATTGTCTTAGTTTGCCTGTAGCATTTGCAATAACCGCTTATGAATTTTTAAGACAAAATCAAGAATTATTTCCTCACAGAGGACGGTGATTAAGTGTCAAAATGTCTGACTAGCCTATGTGATTTATTCGTATTTTTCACAGGTGTTAACTTCCCACAATGAGCGCATATAGTGTCTATTCTTTCTAATATCTCGCCACATCTAGGACATTTTCTCTGATTATATTTTTGTACAGGATGTTCAGTCATTCTATTACTACCCTTATCATTTTATTATATATATTTTGCTATTTTTTTTATGTATTTTTATTGCTATAATCTCTTTCTCCAAAGATTCCTGTGCCAACTCGTATCATATTAGATCCCTCTTCTACAGCAATCTTATAGTCATGAGTCATTCCCATTGAAAGATACTTAAGTCCTCGTCCATCAAATAGTTTATACATTCTACGGAATGCATCCCTACTAATCTCATCATCATCACTAAGTGGCCCAATTGTCATAAGTCCAACCAATTCAACGTTTCCCAACTTATCACATTCTAAGATAAAATCATCCAGTTCTTCTGGTTTAATGCCAGATTTATTTTTTTCTCCAGAAATATTAACTTCGATCATAATTGGCATCACCTTGTTAATAGCTTCAGCTTCTTTGTTTATGATACTAAGTACTTTTAGTCTATCAACACTTTGGATTACATCAAATAATTCTACAATTTTTTTAATTTTATTACTCTGGATATGACCGATAAAATGCTTTTTAACCCCATTATTCAATTCTACAAACTTCTCTTCAGCCTCTTGAAGATAGTTTTCACCGATATCAGTTATACCACCCTCTATTGCTTCAGTTATCATAGAAACAGGTTTTGTTTTTGAGACCGCAACTAGCGTTACATTTGCATCTAATTCCTTTCGAATCATATCAATGTTATCTTTAATACTCATAAAAAAGAAAAAAACAATCTAATATAAAAAATTATTCTAGAAATTCCTTATGGAGAGCCTTTACAGCATCTTCTCTCTTCTCCTCATCTATGATAAAACTAATATTTATCTCCGATGCGCCTTGCGAGATCATATGAAGATTGATTCCTGAATCCCCAATTGTGCTAAACATTTTTCCAGCAATGCCTGGTTTATGCTTCATGCCTTCACCAACCATACAGATAAGAGCCTTTTCTCGTTCAATCTTGATATCTGCAAATTCTTTGAGATCTTCCTCTATTAAAGCAAGTTTCTCATCGCTGTCAAGAGTCATAGAGATAGATACTTCCGATGTAGAGACCATATCTATCGATACTTTATGATTTGAGAAAATTTCAAAAACTTTTGCGAGAAACCCATGCGCTTTAAGCATCCTAGTCGAACTCACATTAACAAGTGTTACATTCTTTTTACATGCAATTGCTTTTATCGTACTTGCACATTTTTCACATTCGTTCAAGATTACTGAACCAGCATGTTCTGGTTCATGCGTGTTAAGCACTTTTACTGGTATAGAATTTTTTACAGCTGGAACAATTGTCTTTGGATGCAGTACCTTTGCTCCAAAGAAAGCCAGTTCAGAAGCCTCATCAAATGAAAGCTTTGGTATCGTCTTAGCGTTGGAAACTATTCTTGGATCAGTTGTCATTACACCATTGACATCTGTCCATATCTGTATCTCATCAGACCCGATTGCAGCACCGATTATTGCTGCAGTATAGTCAGAACCGCCTCTACCTAAAGTAGTTATCTCTCCACTTTTGCTCTTTGCTATAAAGCCTGTAATTACCGGAACGACAGAAAAATCCGTTAAGTTAATTTTTATATTATTATAAGTCTCATCAAGAATTTCTGCATCTCCATGGTTTGCATCTGTTACAAATCCAATATCAAACGCATCATACTGTTTTGCTGCCATTCCTTCTTTCGTGAAGAACTCCGCCAATATTCGAGTAGACATTCTTTCTCCAAATGATACAAGAGTGTCATATATTTTTTTAGTATATTCTTTTGTCTCACTTATTACGTGGAACAATTCTTTTAGATCGTTTAATTGTTCATCTATAATTTCCTTCTTTAGTCCAAGGTCTTCTATTATTTTATAATGCCTTTCTTTAATTTCATCTAGTATGATTTCGCCCTGAAGTGCTTTTTTTGCAGCATCAATTAATTTATCTGTAACTCCACCAACCGCACTTGATACAACTACTGGCTTTTGATCCTTTCTTTTACTGACTATGTCATAAACAACTTTTATTCGTTCTGCGCTTCCAACGCTTGTACCGCCAAATTTCATAACTATCATTGTATTTGTCTGTAATTGCCGGTGATTTATATAGCTTACGCCGAGATTCTCATTAAAAGAATGTATTTCGAACAAACACCAAGTAAACTAAAAAGTTGATTTTTATTCAACCAAACCTTTATTAATAAAATTACATTTTCTCCCTATATGATCCGAGGTGTAATCTTTGATAAGGATGGTGTGATTACAGACACTATTCCATTCTTTTATGAGATATATAAGGAAATATTTTCTGGATTTGGGGTTGAAATAGAGTTTCATGAGTATTATTTGGAATCTATCCAAAAGCTCAGGTCTATTCAAGAAATTCTTAAAGAAAATGGTGTTAATGTAGAAAGAAACGTTTATCATGCAAAGATAAGAGAACTGTATAATGAGATGGCTGATGAACATTTAAGATTAATTCCAGATATTAAGAAAGTTCTCGATGAATTTTATGGTAAGTACACACTTGCGATTGGTACCAGCAACCATAGACCATTTGTTG
Organism: uncultured Methanosarcinales archaeon; assembly: GCA_964646365.1. Classification (GTDB taxonomy): domain Archaea; phylum Nanobdellota; class Nanobdellia; order Woesearchaeales; family CAZYEG01; genus CAZYEG01. The sequence goes on along the minus strand of CAZYEG010000049.1, from coordinate 592 downwards.
ATCATGAAATGGACAGATTTGAATTAAAAAAATATTTTGAAGTTATTGTAACAGGTGATGATGTTAAAAAAGACAAACCAGATCCTGAAGTATATATAGAATGTGCAAAAAAAATTGGCATGACACCTGATGAGTGTATAGTTGTTGAGGATACTCTTGCTGGTCTTACCGCAGCAAAAGGCGCAAAGATGAAATGTGTAATACTTAGACATGAATATTCAAAGGATATTGATTTTAGTGAGGCAGATTACATAGTGGATTCGATTTTAGAATTAAAAAATATAATAGGTGATTTAGAATGAATGAAGTTAACGAGAAACACATTGTAGCTATAAGTAAGTTCTCAGATGAGGAGTTGCTTGATTTTATGAATAAGAATGCAATCTCATTAAAGATAGACGAGGCAAGAAGCCTGACAAAAAAGTTTGGTCGAGATCCGACGCTTACAGAGCTTCACATATTCAATACAGAATGGAGTGAACACTGTTCTTACAAGAGTTCAAGGCACTGGCTTAAACTCTTACCTACAGATGGACCATCTGTAATTCAAGGTCCTGCTGAGGATGCAGGAATACTCAAACTTACCACAGAT
>CAZYEG010000048.1:0-8220 GCA_964646365.1 uncultured Methanosarcinales archaeon | reverse complement strand
TCTTACCAACAGTATCCACAAAAGTAAATTTATAATTGTCAGTTTCGGCACTTTCTCCTTTATCACTAATACTAACTTCAACACTTCCTTCTGTAAATGTAATGTCTCTAACTTTATCAATTTTCAAGATATCATACCAGTCCCCATTTGAACATTGTTTTTTCATTGGCAACACTCTTGATTTAGTATGTCCAATCAGATAAAAAGTTTCATAATCATTAGAATCAAACTCTTCCACTACTTCATCACAACTACCTATATCAGTCCCCTCGATATCAACATTAATATTTGCAACAACACTCCAGTCCGGCAAATTATCAAGTCTTTTACTCAGATCACTTAATTTTCTTTCCATATAAGCAGGATAATTGTTTCTCCTTAATCGATCAAGAAAGGAATTATCTGTGGGTATTATCAAAGCTCCAGCATTACCTGTATTAACATAACCCTTTATCAAATTCATAATACCATAAGGCTTCAAACCAAGATCCCGATAAGCTCTCATATAAGCATCTTCATCATCTTCTTTATAGTTGCAATCAAGATATTCTTGATAGAACTGATACGAATATTCCCTATTATGTGAAATTATATCATAATAAAATCCAGGATATTTACAGCCACTTCCAATAAGTGTCATTCTGTTCCCAAAACTTTGTATTTTAGGAAAAACAGCCGTAAAATACAGCATCAAAAGAAGACTCCCAATAATTAAGGCAACTATAAGTGTTACACTCATAGTAAAACCTTTTTTACTCTTCATTTACCAAAGACCTCTACTGACTACACCAGCATTCTTAAACATTAGATATATCAGAGAAAGCACAATCACCACAGTCGTAAATATCAATACAATCTTGATTACTTCTGGCCAGACAATGTTTCCAAAACCTTTCTTATTCATTCTCATTATATTAATTCCTCAATTTATATTACTTACCCTTTCCCGCCTCTTACAGGAAGTGATTCACAGTTCAAGTTAGTAATCATTTCATTATTATACGGCGTTAACATTAATGCAGGATTCCAAGAGACACCACCCATCTCCATTCCCATACCTTGATCCGCAAAAACCACAGAAACTCCTACAATAGCAGCAGTTCCACCAGCTACAGCAAGGGTTCCACCTGAAAAAAATGCTATTAGACCACCTCCCACTATTGCTGTTACTCCTGCTGGAACAACCCACCACGCATTATTTGCTTTTTTATAGATAAAAAACACACCATAATCATCACTAGTTTTAATTATTTTATCGTCTAAGGATGGTGTCATCGAATCCAAATCACCAACACCTAAATAACTTGCATAAGTATTACTTCTATCAATTCTTTTAGTTTTCAAATAATCAAGAAATTCATTCCAAGGGATTTCAACATTGCCTTCCTTAAACGTAACATGATAACATAATGCACAATAATTCTTACTAATCAAAGGATCATTAAACAGATTCAATTTCCCCTCTCCAAATTGGTCCCAACAATAAGCCATCCTTGTAGCAAGCCCAGCCATCACTTCATCTTTTGTTTTACCAGGAATCTCTATATCCTCTGGCGGACAATCAACTGCGGTAGAAAAATCAGCAACCTTCATTTTCAATGCAGCTTGAGCATAAACAGAATTCTTACATGTTTGTCTAGAAGTTTTTTCATTTGCATTACTATAAAAGTCAGATATAAGATTCAACGCTAATAGCAATACAACTACTGAAAGTATTAACACTGCAGTCTTCTCCATAGTTAAAGCCATTCCTTTTTTACTTGTCATCTTCGACCTGCCAGAATAAATATTCACATTTCAATTTATACACGTCTTCTTCAGGGACTACAAATACATTATAAGTCGCAGTATTGCCACCTTCTCTTCCCCATTCACCTAAAGACTTTTCATTTTCATAAGTAATATCCCATTGTCCATTCCCAAAATCAACAGAATTATACAAACCTCTATCAGAATACTTCAAATACACAACCAAATGATCTTTCTCGGTTTCAATCTCACTTAACGGCCCAACATGTACAGTTCCATCAAACGCCCCACCTTCAAATTCAGGATCTACAAAGAAATGACTATTATCATTACTATACCATGTCACATCAAAGAAGTCATGATACGGTCTCTTTGTTTTTGGATCAAAATCGTTAAAGACAGGTAAGATATCACTGACCATTACTTTGTCTTCAATTTCACCATTATCTTGAATACTAAATTCAGAACAGACTACACAATAATTATCATCTTTGGCGTCCCATACTGCCTCACCAACCTTATTTCCTTTACCATACATCTTATACCAGCAGCTTTTCAATTCGTTAACAATCCTATAATTAACCTTTTCTTGTCTTCGCTCTTTTATCTCAGTATGCGTTGCAGGACATTCAAGAGCAATATCCTTAAACCCACCAGTAACAGAAGCAACCTTAGAATTGATTATCACACTCTCTCTACAGATTTCATCATTAGCTTTACTGCTTATATCAGTAGTTATAGGCACAATAACAGATAACATCAGAATAAATACAACTAGCGCAATTATCATTACAGCAATTACAGTATAAGTGATTCCTTTTTTTCCTATCATGTTAATGAAAGCGATCTAAGTATCTTAGGGACTATCACAAAAAGAACAAATGCAAAGATTACAGCAACAATCAAAATCACTATTACTGAAGTCTCGATCCCTTTTTTACCACGCATAGAAATTCTCTAGTGAAGACGATTTATAAATATTCTGATATTTCCGAGCCATACCACAAATCCTCCGATATTTTCTAATAAACGCATATTAAAAATTAGAAATTAACTCATATATGGAAGTAAGAACGCTTTTTGATCCATATCTTAAAAAACAAATACTCAAATTAGATCAATCTGTCAAAAAGGAATTACATAACAAGTTAGACCTCTTGGAATCAAATCCTCATAAATATGGTAAAATACTTTCAGGGACAAAAGGAAAATTGCGTGAGATTAAATTATCAGGATATAGAATGTATTTTACATTAATACAAAATAACTATATAATTATAGTCTGTTTCGAATTGGAAAATAAAACTAGTAATAAAAAACAAAAAAGAACAATCAAGAAAATATTCAATAATATCGAGAGAAGAATAAGAATTGCACTATACCCCAAGATCTTTTCTTGTAAGATATTTGCCTTTAATAACCTTGTTAAGGGTTTTATTGAGCTTTTCTAATAATTTATTATTTTTTTCAAGCCTGTCAATTTTATTTCTTAATTTTTTGTTTTCTTTGACTATATTGACCATATCTCTAATTAATACTTGATTTTTTATAAGTTTTTCTCAAGAAACTCCGGAGGATTTTCAGTAACTAGCATGATGAGTATGCTGTCCAGTTGCTGTATTATCAAGCACCTGCAGTGTAATATTGTTCACATGACTGTTTACATGTGCAGAAGAATCTTTAGAATTCAGTATCCCAGCAAGCGCAGCACTGCCCAAAAGCGCCCCCATTGAGAGTAATGACTGTTTTGAGATCTTCCCATCCTCATTAAGTGCATAGGATTCAATTGATTTTTTTATCTTAGGTAATTTCATATAATACCCTTGTAATTATAGAAATATTTAAATATTACGTTATTTAAAAAAATACATAACTTAAACTATTAATACTATATAGAAAAAAGGTGATTTCATGAAAAAAGCTCAAGGAATATCAATGAACGTTATTATCGTAGCGGCAATCGCACTACTCGTACTCGTTGTTTTAGTTGCAATCTTCTCAGGAAGAATGGGGTCTTTTAATAGAGATTTAGACGACCAAACTAACGACCAAGAATGTACAGGAACTATCAGAGACGCTTCACTTGGATGTGAAGACACAGAATATCAAGCACTTGGCAAATTTAAAGACATAACAGCAGGAAAAATATGCTGTGTCGAGAGAAATGAATAAAAAAGCTCAAGGCATATCACTAAATGTCATTATCATTGCAGCAATTGCATTACTCGTTTTAGTTGTTCTTATTGTTATTTTCTCCGGAAGAATAGGAATATTCAACAAAGGAGTTGAGGGAGCAACAGGAACTGGGACAGCATGTCCAGGTGATACACCTAATGCATTTGATGGTTGTCCAAAAGGGAAAACCCTTGTTATTGGAAACTTTAATAATGTTGATGCAGGCAAAATTTGTTGTTCAGCATAATTTATTTTTTCTTTTACTTTAGGTCATCCAAATGAGAATTAACGAAGTAACTATCTTTAAATTGATGTTTTTTGTGGTTTGTGTAGTTTTTATCACAATTCTAGCAACAAAACTAGTCACTTTTAATAAATCTTCAGAAAAAGGAACACAATGTGAACTTTTAATGGTAGAAGATGTTGTAAAAGCATCAATAATATCTCAAACTTGCCCAGAAGAATATTTCCAAAATTTCGGCAAATTTGAAGATGTGCCAGATGCATTCAAATGTTGTGTACAATATGAGGTGTTATCATGAAAAAAAAGGGGGTTGAACTCACACTACAAACAATCGTAATTGCAGCTATCCTATTATTAGTATTAGTTGTTATAATAATGATTTTCTCAAAATATATGGGAGCAGGCACAAGAGACGCAGACAGAGTAAATGACGGTTTTTCTTGCCCAACCGACAAGTCTTGCACAGAACGTTTTACATGTGCAGCAGACGAAACACAAGCCTTTGGGAATTTCAAAGCACACAAAATAGGCATGAAATGCTGTTGTAAATAATTTCTCCGGGGATAACCGGATTCTTTTCAATTATTTCTAAATAACACATATTAAGAAACTCATATTTCCTATACTTGCACCCAAAAACATATAAATTAGTTAAACTTAGTGTAACTAAGGTGAACTAACATGGTACAGGCTCTAATAAAATTAGACAACAATACAAATCGAGTATTAAATATGATAAAAGCAAAATACGATTTTAAAGACAAAAGCAAAGCAATTGAATATGTTGTTAGTAGATATATTGAAGAAGAAAACGAACCAGAATTGCGTCCAGAGTTTATTAAAAAAATGAAAAACATCGAGAAAGAAAAAAGTATTAAGATAGATAATTTTGTAAAAAGGTATGAGTTAGAATAGAAATGTATGATTTGATAATAAAATCGGGAGTAGATAAAATATTTATGAAACTCTCAAAAAAAGATCCAGCACACCTCATAATAGTATATAAAAAAATCATAGAAATAAGAACAAACCCATATCACAAATACAAATTTTTAAGAAAACCATTACAAAATTATAATCGAGTACATATCGATTCACACTTTGTATTATTATTTAGAGTTCATCACGATTTACAAAGTATAGAACTTTTTTATTACGGGCATCATGACACAGTGTACGAATGGAGACCATAATGACTGAAAAAATAATATTCCCAATAACAGAAAAGAACTATCTAGAAGTCAATAAATACATGTCTCTAATTGACGAGAATGATACAATCCTTCTACAATATTCTAAAGATTTTTCACTTGACCCAGAAACCTTCAAGAAAGTCTACATCTATCTCAAAGTAAATTATCCAAAGATAGAATTTAGAATCATTGATTTACCATTTTGCATCTATCCAGAAATTGATTTTGATATCACAAACAAAGCAAACAAACAAAAAAAGAAATATGCTATATGTAAAAAATGCAAATATCAGGCAAAATGCGGTGGACTTTGGAAAAATATTCCAAAAACCAACATCAGAACCATTTCAGACATCCCTTCAGAAGTTGTAATTGAAGTCACATCATCTTGTAATTTAGATTGCAAATTCTGTTTCAATTCCTTTCCAAAGAATCAAGTTCCAGACCGCCCAAAAGATGAGATCTTCTCAATAATCGATAAAGTCAAATCATTTGGTGTTCCATTCATTCGTTTTACTGGAGGAGAACCACTTCTTAGAGAAGATATTTTTGAAATACTTGCCTATGCAAAAAAACAGGGACTCAAAGTCCGACTAAACACAAATTCAACACTCCTAAACAAGCAGAATATCCAAGAGCTTGAAAAATACGTGGATTACATTCTTCTTTCTTACAATGGTCTTGGCTCAATATCAAAAATATCCCTTGCAGCAAATTCCAAAATACCAACCGTCATGGTCGGAACCGTTGCAACAAATGAAGCAATCAAAAATTTAGAGAAAATCAAATCAAAACTTCCAAAGAATGTTGGTTGGGAAGTATACCGTCCAATTACAAAAGATACAATCAATCCAAAAACACTTGTCAAAAAACTCCTCAAAATAAACATCCCAGTTGCAAACTCTTTCCCATTCTGTGCGTACGACAAAAAACAGTCATCTCTTGTCTCACTAGGTGCAAAATACGATGACGGACATTCACGTATTGTTCTCGACCCACGTGGCTACTATAAACCATCCTATTTTCTTGACATCAACCTCGGAACCGATCTCAAAAAAGCATGGAACTCAAAGTTCATGAAAGACATACGTTCTCTCAAATTCGTTCCGGACTACTGTAAATCCTGTGAATATCTACAAAAATGCAAAGGAGGTTCAAGATACCTTGCAAAAGAATTTTATGGAACTTATTCCAGTATTGATCCACTCTTTTCTGCACCACTTAAACACATGGTCATAAAACCAACTAAAAAATGTCCAGGTAAATGTATTGGTTGTTCTTCTCGGCAAGACCTCTATAAAGGCATGAAAGAAACAATGACACTAACTGACTGGAAACGTGTTATCAAAGACGCTCATTCTCTCGGTCTTCAAAAACTCACAATCTCAGGTGGTGAACCAACACTCTATAAACAACTCCCTGAATTAATTAAGTTCTCAAAATCACTTGGAATAACAACATTACTAAATACAACCGGCCTTGGTCTTAAGCCAGAAGAGATACTAGATCTCGACGGAATCACATTCTCTCTTGAGTCGCTTGATCCAAAAGAAGACAAAAAGATACGTGGCGTCGACTACGTTTCAAACATTTTACAATCAATTAAATCACTCAAAGGAAAGATGTCTATAAACATAAATACAATTATTGCGAGATATAACTACAAAAACATGTATAAAATACAAAATTTATGTAAAGAAAATAATTTTACATGGCTTTTATCATATCCAGAATATGATTTTGACAAAAAAATGTTACCCTCAAGAAAGCAGATTGAATATGTAAATAAAAAACTCGGATTAAAAATTCCTATTAAATATTCAACAGGCGTTTATAATCCAAAATCATGCACAGTTCCGTCGTATTTTGCACTCGTTCTTCCTAATGGTGATGTTCATCCTTGCAACATTGTTGAGTACGCTCATGAACCAATTGTTGGAAACGTAAAAAAGAATTCTCTAAAAAAAATCTGGAACAGTAAAGAATACCAGCAGTTCCGTTCTACAAAACACAAAGAATGCAAGTATTGTCCAGTTCCATTAAGAATCCATAAAAAGATTTAAATATTATATTTAATTATAATTGTTATAGGTGATTATAATGAATACCACTATATCAATATCAAAAGACACAAGGGCTTTACTTCAAGATTTTGGGAAAAAGTCAGAGAATTACGACGACATTATCAAAAGAATGTACAATGAAATTAAAATACAAGAAGAAATAACAAGATTCGTAAACGAAAACAATTATTCATCTATAGAAGACGCTGAAGAATGGACAAAAATGAAAATAAAAACAATGAGAACATGATAAAAATAATAATTTTAAATGATCTTAGAAACGAAATTTTCAAAACATTCAAAAAAGAGTCACTAAAAATATATAAGTTAATAAAAGAATTAAAGAACAACCCAAATAAAGGAAAAGTAATAGGTCACGTCGGCAAAACAACAATCCGCGAGTTAAAATACCAAACATTTCGTTTTTACTTTTTGATTGAATCTGATAAACTCATTCTATTTAATAGTCAAAATTTACAAGACCTTTTAATCAAATTTGTCAAAATGTCCAAAAAGAATAATCAGCAAAAAGCAATAGATGAAATAAAGCAAATTTTATCCAAAATAGGATTTAAAGATATAAAATAGAGGCTTGTCCGCTTTTTTAAGACATACCTTTATAAATGAAAAAACACCTATCTATTACTCGGGGGGAATGAAGAAAACTAGAACTATTTCCATATTTTGTATAGCACTAATTATTTTGTTTCCATTATCTACATCTATGGCCATTGCCGACACATGCATTACATTTACTCATGATTCTTCTGTATCTAATAGATATGAAAATTTCAAT
>CAZYEG010000047.1:0-8251 GCA_964646365.1 uncultured Methanosarcinales archaeon | reverse complement strand
GTTAGCGGTATTGCAAAGATTGTTTCTAAAAAATTTGATGATAAACTTGTTAAGAATAAGGTGAAGAGTATAATTGCTGAACATATTGGAGACTACTCCGAATATACTAAGACTATTGTTTTAGGAGTATTAGCAAAAGGCAATGGTAAAGAAGTCAAGCAGAAGTTTTTATCGAAAGGGATTAATGTTCTTTCTTTTGATGATATAATGTTTGATATTATTAAGAATATATCTGGTGTGAATTATAACAATCCAATAATCAGGACGATACAACTCTTTAAGTACATACTCTTGTCAAATCCTAATAAGCTTGCATTGCTTTCACAGAATTTAGAGATTTTAAATAAACCGGATCAAGATAAATTCATGAAGACTCTTTTGGGGCTTGAAAGGGCTCAGAGTAGTTTGACAAAGAAAATAACTGAGGAGGACCTTGGAAGGATTCTTCGTAATTCTTCTTTGAAACAACCAGAGAGATTGGCACGTTTGATTGAAGATAATGTTCTTTCAAAGAGGTCTCGTACTAGGTTTGTAAACGAACTCTTAAAGCAGGATACGATGAAAGAGAAGATTAAAGAGCAGGTTACTGAAATCTCAAAGAATCAAAAGGGTTTAAACGAATATTTTAAATAGTTAAAAAACACAAGTATACTATAATGAGATATGATGATGAAGATGCTGAAGATTTTAAGAATCAGATAGGTCTTGGGTCTGGCAGCAAGAAGAAAAGATCTAAAGCTGAATTGTTAAAGTGGTTTTTTACGATTGATATCAAGGATTGGACAAATTATCTCGCTTTGTTGTTGACGTTTCTTTTGATATGGCTTGCTTATTATAATATTATTCAGATTCTAAGTCCTGGAGGGTAAATTGGCTACAGGATTTTGTGTAAAGTGTCAGGCAAATGTAAATATGATTTCGCCTGTTGAGAAAGTGAATAAGAGAGGACTTAAGTATGTTCAAGGTAAGTGTCCTGATTGCGATTGTAAGGTTAATAGGATTATTGGGAAGTAAGCGAGTTGAAGAGTTCTATTGAGTGTATGTTGAGATGTTTTGGGTCTAGTGTAAGGCAGGCTTTGAAATGTAATTTTGCATCATTTTTTTTGTTTAATAGAAGGTAGCAGTATCCAAGGTAATATTGATTGTCAGGGTCATTTGGGGAGCCTTTTACGAAATGTTTTAATGCAGATTTTATGTTTTCTTTATTGTTTGTTGAAAAGTAGTTGTTTAATTCGCCCAGCCCTTGTTCGAAGTGGTTGTATCGTTTTGTTTTGCTGATACCTATTATTTTTTTTAATATTGTTAAAGATTTCTTGTATTGTTTGTTTTTTTGGTATGATAGGAACAGGTAGTATAGGATTTTGTTGTTTGGAATCTTTGGATTATTTTTTAAGTTGTTGTTTAAAGCAGTTGTTAAGTGAGTGATTGCTTTTTCGTAGTTTTTGTTTTTGTAGAAATTAAGAGCTAGGTTGAAGTTTGATTCTGTGATTTCTAAGCGGTTTAGTAAAGGATTCATTTGTGTTGATTAGAGAGGCTGTATTAATTAAATGTTTTGGTAATTTAGAAAGCTATATATAGTAATAAAATTCAAGTATAGGTTGTAATAGGCGTAATGTTAATGATGAAACGAAATAAGTTGTTATTAAGTTTGATATCTGTTGTTCTGCTAGTTTTGGCTGTTCAGGTGGTTTTTGCAATTACTTGGTCTATTTGTGGTGATACAGAAACATCTTCTCTGGAGGATTGTGACGATGGCGCTGATGGCGATGATGGGAATCAGTGTTATGATGATTGTTCTTTTACTTTTTGCGGGGATGGTATTGTGCAGTATCCTAATGGTAAGGGAGAAGATGGAAATAGTGACGGCCTTTTTTTTGGTTATGAGGACTGCGATGATGGAGCTAATGGCGATGATACTGATGAATGTTATGATAATTGTACGTATACCTTTTGTGGTGATGGTATTATGCAAGTTCCTAATGGTAATGGTCTTTATGAAGAATGTGATGATGGTGCTGAAACGGATGCATGTTCTTCAAGTTGTGAGTATACTTATTGTGGTGATGGTACAGTTCAAGAAGGAGAGGAGTGTGATGATGATTCAGAAGAGTGTGTAGACTGTGAATGTGTTGATGGAACTACTCCAAATGATAATGGTACATGTATTCCAATTCAGTGTAATGTTGCTATTGAGGATTATACCATTGAAACGGGAGCGTATGGATCAGGATTAATAAGTGCTTCAAGATTTTTAGAGTTTACAAATAGTTTTGATGATTCTCCTGATTATATAATATATCCGCCAAATGAGTATGATAGTGTAAAAGTTTTTTTTGAGACCCTTGCAGATTTGACAACATTTAAAACATCAGTTCTGGGCACAAAGTGGAATGCTGTTACTGAATTCACTGCCTCGTCAGTAGGTATTACTTTTGTTAGAGATATTGGAGAGGGGGAGTTTTCATTTGGAGTAGAGGCACCAATTCGTGATTCATTTTTTGCATTAGAGCTTGGGGAGAGTGTTGATGAATTTTATTTAACAATTAAATGTAAATGATGCTAAGAAATAAATTAATTTGGAAAACGAAATATTTGATTTTGTTAGTTGTGTTTATGTTTTTATTTAATTCTGTACTTGCTCAAGGATCACTTAGTGTGAGTCGAGAATTTCCTAATGGGGTAGTCTTAGATGAAGTTGCAGACGTTATTTTAGATGTTAATGTTGATGAATCAAACATGCCGTATTCTTTTATAATTGAAGAATTTGTTCCAAATGGTTGGGAGGTAGTAGGTGCAACTGAAGAATATTTATTTTTTGATGAAGCGAATAGCAGGGTGTCATGGCTATTTTCTCCTAATGGTTTATCAGTTCAAGATGTGACAATTACTTATCAAGTAGTACCAAAAAATTATGATAATGTATTTTCTAGTAACATTCTAGTTGCAATGGCTAGAAATAGTAGTGTTGATGCTTTTATTCCTTTAAAAATTCAAGGTGAGACGGAAGCTCAAGGTTTATTGAAAATAATTGAGTTTTTGGAAACTTTAGATGCGGATTCTACGGGGTATAAATTAGTAATAGGTACTGAAGGAACAGCAGAAGATAATATAGCGGCAATTGATGTTTCGGGTAGATTTGGCTTAGGAAAACCATTTCATGATTATGAAGTTAATTTGGATGAAAATTTAATAGTTATTGGAGGACCGTGTGTTAATGTAATTGCATATGAGTTGATGGATAGCTCGTACTGTACTGAAGGTTTTGAAGAAGGGGAAGGACTAATTAAGTTGTTTGAGAATAATGGTTATTATCAATTATTAATCGCAGGGCATAGTGCAATTGACACTAGAATCGCTGCAAGAATTGTGACAGAATACAGTCAGCATAGAGAGGAATTAGGTCTAAGTTATGCAATAACATCAGGCGTAAGTTTAGATGACTTTGATGTTGAAAAGAGTTTATCATCTGGAGGTTATAGTTCTTCTCGATATGGAAGTAGATCATCTTACATGGGTAATGTTTTTGGTGCGAGGTACTAAATGATAATTAAAATTCAATATGGTTTTGGGCAAATGAGGTTGTGTTAAGATGGATATGATGAATTTTTTAAAAGAGAATTCGATTGTTTTTTTAGGTGCATTTCTTGGTGTTTTAATAATTATGTCTGTAGGAATGATTAATTCTGGCACTTTTTCAGGATTTGGTCAAACAGATATTTCTGGAAAAGCATATAATTTTGAATCAGGAGAACAAGTGACAATCTCTAATTTTTTAACAGGTTTAAAAACAGATCCTTCAGGATATAAAATTGTTTTACCTGATAGTGCAACTAATCACTTGATTTCTGAGGCAGCCTCCTTCGCTTCGGAGTTTGGTATAACTGAATCAATATTTTATAGTGAAGTTAAAGAGAGTGATAAATATTTAATATACTTAGATGATAATATTGATGCTTATTTACAGGCGTTTCCATTTACAGACTTAACCCTGGAGTTTTTAGAAAATGGTCTATCAGGAATATATTTAGATTCTAATGAGGATGGTAATGTTCTTTATATTGTGACTTTATCTGAACAGGATCAAATAACAGTATTGTATGACTTGAGGAATAATGGTAGAACTTCTTCGTATGATGCTCAACATGTTTTTTGGATGGGTGGGTATGTTGTAAGTCGAATATTTGATTTGAACAATGATATTGATGAATATAATTTTAATTATGAGTTTCCAACTTTTTTTAATGAATATGGTGAAATTTATTTTTTAGACCCTATTTCGGTTTCAGGTTCTAGAGCAACAACAGGTAAAGGATTATCAGATATTGTTACAATTACAGATGAGAATATTACTATAGATACATTTCAACAAACAGTCTCAAATCCAGGATTTAATGTTCCGGTCAGGGTTACATTTTATAATAGAGAAATTCCAGAAGGATCTCAGGATGGTCTCAATTTCTATGATGATGATGGGAGCCTTATGGATGTTAATGTTCTTAGTTTTTCTCCTTTGTCCATAGAAGCTGATTATTTTAATACATATAATTGTACTGATAATGACTACGATGGTTATGCACCTGAGGGTGAAAATTGTGGTTTGTTAGATTGTGATGATACAAATAGTGCTATTAATCCAAGTAAAACAGAAATTTGTAATGGGATAGATGATGATTGTGATGATTCAACAAGAGATGTAGATTTAGAATTTAGTGAATCATGTGGTCTTGGAATTTGTGTTGGTGGAACACGAATGAAAACTTGTGATGGTTCTAGTTTGAGTCCTTGGGGTGAGTGTAGTACTGCGGGCTTGGCATTGTCAGAAGAGATTTGTGATAATGGACTTGATGATGATTGTAATGGAGAAGTTGATGATGGTGACAAATGTCACGTCTGTTATGGAGGGTCCGCTCCAATTGATTCAAGTGGTGATGGTTATTTAGAAATAAATGATTGTTGTGATTTATGGTTAATTGAGGATTTAAGTGCAAATTATAAATTAACCACTAATATTGATTGTTCTGATACAATTAATTGGGATAATGGTAGAGGTTTTGAGCCTATTGGTGATGGTAAAACAACTAGTGAATCAACAAGTAATCCAATTACTCCAGGTGGATTTAAAGGAATATTTAATGGTAATGCGAAGAGTATTAGAAATCTGTATATTAATCGTCCTAATGAAGATAATGTGGGACTATTTTCTGGTGTTGGAACTGCTGGACAAATTAAAAGTTTAGATTTAGTGAATGTAAATATTACTGGTAGAAGTCGAACAGGTTCATTAATCGGTGCAGCAGTTGGAATGAGTATGCATGTTTCAAAGTGTTCCGCAACAGGGAATGTTAAAGGTCATGCAGAGACAGGTGGCTTAGTTGGCAGATATGGTTCACGTGGTTTCGGAGGAACTGTTGCAGATATTACAGAAACATTTACGAATGTTAACGTTTATGGTAATAGTGGAACAGGAGGGATAATTGGGAAAGGTTATTATGCAGCTAGTGTTTATCGGTGTTATTCAAGAGGAGATGTAACAGGGACTGGGACAGGGACTGGAGGAATTATTGGTGGAGGTAGCGTAGCAGTTTCTTTTTCCATTAGGCAATCTTATTCAACTGGTGATATTAAAGGGATTGTCAAAGGGCATGAAGGAAAAGATGTTGGAGGTTTAGCAGGTGGTGTCAATAATATGGATATCTCTGACAGTTTTTCAACTGGAAGTGTAACTGGCGGATATGGCACAGGTGCTTTAGCTGGACGTGGATCATCTAGTAGTAATAATTATTTTAATAATCACCCAGGAAATCCAGATACATGTTTGTATAGTTCTAATTCAGGATGTATTGCAATTGATAATGATGAAAATTATTTTAAACAAAAAAATAAACCAATATCTGATTGGTATAGTTTCAATAGTATCTGGTTTATTAGTCCTTCGTCGAATAATGGTTATCCTAGTTTGCGATGGTTTACAAGATGATGAAGTTGTGGAACATTTATTTAAAGGGCATTTAATTTAAGATGATTAAACGAAACAGGATATTTATTTTTTTTTTAATTTTGATTGTTATACTAGCTTTTAGTGTTCAGTTTGTTTTTTCTGTTTCTCCTACTGTTTGCGGAGATGTGGAGGTCCATCCTTTTGAAGATTGTGACGATGGCGCTGATGGCGATGATGGGAATCAGTGTTATGATGATTGTTCTTTTACTTTTTGCGGGGATGGTAAATCTCAATGGCCTAATGGCAGACTTTTAGGTGGGTCAAATAATGATGGTTATGAAGATTGTGACGATGGTGCTAATGGTGATGATACAGATTTTTGTCATGATAACTGTACAAATACTTATTGTGGTGACGGGGTAATTCAGACTGAGAATGGTGTTGGTGTTCATGAGCTTTGTGAAGTTGGGGATTTGAACGGGCAAACTTGTGAATACAGAGGCTATGATGGTGGTGATTTAGGTTGTACAAGTGAGTGTGACTTTGATGAATCTAATTGTTTTTTGACTCCTGTATTGGAATATGATATTCGTTTTTTAGTAAGTGATATTGAGAATCCAATGAATAAAATTGAGTTAGTAGAAAATCAATTTTTTACTTGGCAAGATGTGATAGTTGAAATAACTACTGATAAGGTTTTAGTTGATAATCAAGTAGAATTTAAAATTTATAATCCAGCATTTAATACAACTAGTAATGATTATGATGGTGAACGTTCTAGAGAAGGTTGTCAGTCAGACCCATCAGGAAAAACAGTTTGCAGTGTTAGTTGTGACCAGAGTTCAGGTAGATATGAATGTACACTTGACGGTAAATATACTCGGTTAAGAGATGAAATTGTTGTTGAATTTTTGTTAGAAGGTGAATCTGAGATCTCGAGATCTGATAAAATAAACCTTGGAAGTTGTCCGTATGATTCTAGATGTAAAGGTGACTCAGAAGAAACAGATTCTTATTGGGGACACTCAGGAATAAATATAGGTTATCCAGATGCAGCTTTAAATGATGTAAATCAGAGCGATTCTGTAATGAGTGAAACAGATCCAAGTTGTAATTTGTATGAGGTATGTAATCCAGATTTAGATAAATATATTGATGAGGTAGAATTATTATGTGTAGGTTATGAAACGGAACTTGGATATAGAGATTGTGCTTCAAATATTATAATTGAGCATGGCCTTGGTCCTTCTGCTTGGTGGATGCAAAGTTATTGGGTCCAAAAAATCAATTATAAAGATAGTGAAGAGCGTACTCAAAATCGTTGTATTGATTATGGCCCTTTTTCTCATTTAAATCCAAGGAATGATTATTTTAGACAAGATGGTACTGATGAGCCGACATGGAAAGATGATTTAGATTTTACTCAGAATAATTGTTATTTTGCAGATTATCCTGCTCATGTGAGTTTAGATATTATAAAGACAGGCATATGTACAGATTATTCAATTGTTTTTACAACTTTAATGAGAAAACTGGGTTATACTTCAAGTGAAGTTTTTTCAGTTAAAAATTATAATCATGCATATAATCTTTTACGTCAAGAAAATGGGAAGTTTAAGATTTATGATCTTACTAATAATAAAGATCAAGATAGCATAAGATTTACTAATCGTGTTTTATGGTGGCGAGATGGAGGAGAAGGTGTTGAGGCTGAGGGCTTTTGTAGAATTACTACTTTTGCCAATGATAACTCTAAAGAAGGATCAAATTTAGATAGAATTTTTAATACTGTTGAAGGGTGTAAGGATGAGTGTATCTATCCCAATTATGGAAGGCCAGGGACAATTTGGGGAGATTCCTCTGGAGACTCAAGTGTAACAAATGTGGTGTGCTGTAATGATCCACAAGATAAGTCTGCTTGGTATCCTTCTGGAAAAAATCGGGAAAATATTTGTTGTGGTTCTTCAGGAACTTGGCAAAGAAAATTAGCATGGGGAAGGTCAGGAACAATTTATGCTGAAGATGGGGCAAATGCAACATCTATATGTTGTTTAGATAATGGGATGCCTGCAATATATAATGAAGAAGGGAGTCCGGTGCTTTGTCAATATGAAAATTAAAAACTTATTAATTTGGATGATGTGTATTATTGTGTTATCACAGATAGTTTTTGCAAATGTGATTTTGGAAAAAACAGTTTCTGATACGGTGCAGCCTAATGAGTGGTTCTCAATAGATGTGAGAATAACTAATGATAATTCTTATCAGATTACTGGAACGTTGTATGAATCACAATTGAGTTTTTTGGAGTAT
>CAZYEG010000046.1:0-8272 GCA_964646365.1 uncultured Methanosarcinales archaeon | reverse complement strand
CTCCTACAAGCATACCTGATGTTGCCATTACAACACATGCTCCTTTTTCCTCAATGATCTGTTTTCGCTCTTTATTAGATCCAACCTGTTTAAACATGTCTGATAAAAAAGGATTTTCGTTCTTATGGAAAATCTGTTTTCGAACTGTACTATTCAAAAATTCTGGATAAGCTGTATGAATAGCTGTGATATCCCAAACCATACCGTCGATATAGACTGGTGTTTTTTTGATTGTGCCCTCTTTGACAAGCATGTCAATAATAACAAATACTTCTTGCGCTCTTCCGGAACCTAATACTGGAAGAAGAACTTTTCCATTTCGTTCCAATGTCATCTTAATTATTTCAGCAAGCTGTTGATCTGCTTGTGTATGTGGTGGTAAAACATTATCTTTTCCACCATAAGTACTTTCAATCATGAGTGTTTCAAGACGATGAAATACTGTTGAAGCTGGTTCAAGAAGAGATGTTCGACCATATTTCAAGTCTCCAGTATAAAGTATGTTATGAAGCCCATTTCCTATATGCATATGAACCATAGCACTGCCAAGAATATGTCCTGAGTTATAGAATGTTATTCTGACATCTGGAGTGACGTCGCTAACTTCACCAAATTCTAGAGGAATTGTATGTTTTACCATCTCTCTAACATCCTCACTTCCTTCATGTCTTTGAATTTTTGTAAAATCTAATTGAAGAAGACTCATTACATCTCTTGTAGGTAATGTACAATAAACTGGTCCACGATATCCCATCTTAAATAACCATGGTACAAAACCTGAATGATCAAGATGTGAATGTGATACAATAATTGCGTCAAGTTCGTTAATATTAAACTCTGCAATCTCCAAAGATGGAAATACTGATTTATATCCTATACTTCTTGCTGGATCAATTCCACAATCGAGAAGGACTCTTGACTCTGGAGTCTGAAGCAATATACTACTTCTACCAACTTGACGTCCTCCACCAAGATAAGATAGTCTTACCCATTCTTCTTTTTTTCCTCTTAACCAGCCATCATAGATTCTATGCCCGACTTTATTGAGAAATTTTTTACGATAATCAGAATTTTCATATAAAACTGCACGGATGTTTTCAATAATCTGTGATTTTATTGCTGGCATCCTTTTGATTGTAGGAACCCATAGTGTATTTTCTTTAATTTCTTTAAGAATTGAACCTTGTTTTCCAATTGCAAGTCCCGGCTTTTCAACTTCAATTATAACCTGACTTCTTGGAGCATCAAAAATAATGTTAGAAATTCCTGCTTCTTTACCAATCATCTTTTTGATGATTTTTTCTGCCTCTTCAGGAGGAGTTGTAATTGATGGATCTGGTCGTAATTCTATTCTTTTCTTTATAACATCAACTGCCTTTTTGATATCGTTCTTATTATTAAGAAAATAAGCTCTACTCTTAGTGTAAAGAACTATATTTGCTCCTTCAAAAGCAGCTTCGCTAATCTTATCTTCTGGAAGGTGTTTTAATATTTCCTTTATTATGTCTGTCATTTGTACTACCTAATATTTAAAAAAAAGAAAATCATACTTCGATTTTGGTTGCCATTTCCTTTGAAAGAACCTTTTTGATTCCCTCGTTGCTAATTGATACTATATCTATACCAGATCCAGATGCGTTATCTCTTGACAAAGCAGCATTAATTGCTTTTAGTGCCAATTCTGTTCCTTCTTGAACTGTTATATCTTTATTATATAGAGTTTCAAGCACACCATATGCCATAACTGAACCTGATCCAGTTGCGATGAACTCATCAATGCTAGTCAAACTTCCATCTGGGAAAAGATCATAAATGTGGAATCCCTCTTTATCTACACCACCAAGAATAAAATGTGTTATACCTGGCATCATAGAAGGTGTCCTTATATTATTATAGACCATACCTGAAAGAAGATTTGCTGCCTCTTTTACTGTTACTTGTCTGTTTGTTCTATATTTTTTTAATACCAATTCTGCTTTAAGATATTTAAGCTGTAATTGAATATCAGAAACTGAACCTGCTGTAGTTACTACAAATTGATCATCAATAACGTGCACTTTTAGTGCTTTTCTATCTACAATAAGATTTCCTGCTGTTGCTCTTTTGTCTGCTGCTAAAACTAAACCATCTTTACAGATTAGTCCTAATGTAGTTGTTCCGGTTTTTAGTTGATTTGCCTTATCCATTTTTTATCACTTTGAAAAATTATTGAGAATGAATATGATATAAAAAACTGTTTTAATTTATAAATGTTACGATTTTAACGAAGCAAGGTTTAAATAGGAGAATGACAGGTTAATTATTATGGATAATTGGGTATTGTGGGGATTGATTGGAATTGGTGCATATTTTGCCATGAAATTTTTCTCTACAAAAAAAATAGAGACAAATGTCACCGAAGATGTATTGAACAATCCAAACTATAGGATTAAAGGACAGTGGGATAAAGAATAGTACTACTGGGAACTTACTTCTTTGATTTATTTCTCTTAGCGGTTGATAAAACTGAATGTGCTTTGTAAATCTGTCGTATAATCAATTTCTTGGCTTTGAGTGCTCCCTTATTTCTGACTAAAGAACGATAAGTGTCTAGTATGTGATGATATTCTTTAATTCTCTCTTCAAGTGTTTCTTGGAATGGATTCTCGGTTACACGTTTTATCAAGAAAAACAGATCGGCTTCTGCCATCTCTACATCCTTTTCATCAATCTTTATTTGCTTTTTCTCTTTCTTGGATTTTTGTGCTGGTTTGGAGACAGTAAACCTAAATAAATCAATGGATTGATTACGTATATACTGCAACTGATCTAATAAGTCAATATGTTTCTTATTTATTTCAACCATGCTTTGATTACTTTGAGGAGCATTTTTTACCTTCTCAATTTGATAATATATTTTCATTATTGATGTTGCATTGTTTAAGAGAGAAGACATAAACTCCCTGAGTTTTTTATTTTTTCGATCTCTTGTCTTTAACAATATTTTTATCTGATTCGCTCCATCAATGAATCTAGGATATAATGCATTGTAACTTTTATTATCAGAATTCATGATGACCTGTTCCATTAACAAAAATAAATCTTCTTCTAACATCATCTTATCTTTAGGTCGGATATGTAATATAAATAACAAACTACGTTTAAATCTGTTAGCAATAAAAAAGAAGGCATACTGTATACTATATAATAACTCTATAAATGCTGTAGATATTGAAGTGTAATTACTATCTATCCTTACATCCATATCTAATAGTATTGGTGGCGGTATTGGACGCCGTTCTTCTTTTGAAAGTCCCATTCGAACAAGCAAAAGCCATACCAATAGTTTCATATGATAGATATGACTTTTAAGATGATACCTGAATTTGTCATCGTGCTTGTATATATAGAATGGAAATAACAATAAAAACAAAATAATGATTAGTGGAATCAACCAAAGAAGATGTGATAAATCCAACACATTGGACTCTTTATCCCCACTGTAAGTATTGTCTGTGGTGTTGTCTTCGGGATTATTGGGATTAACCACGTCAACATCTGAAACATTTACACCTATACTTTCATTATTTAGTGGGTCTTCTAGTGTATCCTCTTCTGGTTTTTCCTGAACAAGAAACACAGGATCTTCATAATAACCAACTCCACCGGAATAAGTAAGATTATAAATTATTGAATAGACTTTATTTTTCTCTATATTGCTATAATGATAGAGAATTTTAGGGTCTTTCTCAATTATTGTTATAGTTGCGCTTGGCGCAGTAATCTTAAGATTATCTGTTGATTCGATAATGCTCTTAGGGATATAATCAAAGAAATAAAATGATACAAGTGGATGATCACATTTATACATCCATGTAAGTGTCGTAGACAAATTGTCTTGAGATCTATCTATATTGAAACAATCTTTAAGCAACGTTGTATTATCATACTCTTCTGTTTTATTTATGTCGATTCTTAGAAACTCAACTAACTTTGGGTATTTCTTTAATGTTTTTAAAAAGTCATAATCGGAATAGTCATAACTTATGTTCAAAAGTTTAATTCCTGCAAAACTTCCACCACCAGTGCTACTACTGCCTCCTGGGGGAGACGTGGAAGATGGCGTACTTATCTGATCAAGATCCTTTGAAAGAAAAAGACTTCCTGCATTGTTTGATCTGACAGTTGCATTGATTGTATCATCTGAATCCGCAGTACGGTTGATTGTTATTGTAATATTTATGTTATCGCTTGCATTAAGAGTGGAAAAGTATATATTCTTCTGGTCGACAGTCTTGTTAAGGAGTGATAAATTATATAGGTCCAACTCTAATCGAATAAAATCTATTGATGAATTCCCAAAAGATCCACCAAGAGGAACAAATGAAAAGTTAAATTCGGATACACTGCTTGTGGGAATAAATGATGTGATCTCACATCTACTATCTAATGATATATTTGAAGCAGAAAAATTACATGGGTTTTCCCAGGTCCCATTGTTAAGATATGATATCAAAAAAGAAACATTTGTAGTGTTTGTCTCATTGTGTTGCAAAGCAAGCGTAATGTTGTTTATATAAAGTCCTGCCAAAGAATAATTAAATGTAAAATTAATCTGATGAGTAGTACTATCAAGAGACATGTTATATGACAAGTTATCACTAACATTGACTAATGATTTAATCGAATCTGATATGTTTGTTGCATATAACACAGCAATTGTCTCAGAAAAATTATTTTGTTTGGCAGAAGTTGAGTTTATAATATCAATATTTATTGACGAATCTAGTGCAATAGAAATATTTGTCACATTGTAATCGACAATATTCAAAAGATAAAGAGAGATATTAATCTCGCCTAAAGTCGCGCTATCCGAAATAAACTCAAAAGAAGAGTTAAAAGGTATCTGGAGAATACTTATTATCATCTGTTCTGAATATACTGCCCCATATTCAGTATTTAATGTTACATTTATGCTGACGTTGCTTGTGTTTCTTGAATAGAGCTGCCATGTGATATTAGCAAAATCTGTTTGATTGAAATTTGATATTAGGAATGATGTATCAGAGGTGTTGCTTCCATTATGAGAAAATGAAATCAATGAAACATCAGTATTATTTGAAAAATTCACAGAAAGGGAAAAATTTGTAAGCGAATAATTTATTTTAGTTGATAAATTAATTGAAAAATTAAAATCTTTTCTAAGAAGGACTGATTCGGGATAAGAGAAAGAAATGTTGTATACATCATTGAATACAAGAATGTTTTGATTGATTTGTTGATATGCGCCGTATGCGCTTGTTAAATTCAATGAAATGTTGTGTCCACCCGCAAGGGTAAAACTATAAGATATGTTAATGGTAAAATTCTGTGACTCTGCAATAGAACTGAAGAATATAGACTTGTTCTCAAGATCAATAGTTGAATCTATTGTTGTGTTAATTGATAATATGTCTGTCTGATTGTCATGATCCAACATTATTGTTACATTGTACAATGGGAATCCAAGAGAATTATTTATTCTATAATCTGAGTATAAAATATTGCCCAAATTTATACCTACTTTTTCTGAGTAATCAATTAAAGAAACATTTCCTATATCATATACAGAAAGCGTGTCTGATGTATAATTGTTTAATACCGTACAACGAATAATTTGTGGTCCCCCTTTTGTGGCTGTAAGCGTCCAATTAATATCCTCCTTAGAATCCTGATTAAATGGTGAGAACTCCACATATCTCAAATCGCTACTAGGGGTGCCGCCAGAAGAAACATTGACAGAAGTATAATTTAAATTTGTCTCAAGCAACACTAATACTCTTGCCACATATACTCCTGTATTGTTAACAGTACACGTGATATTTATATCGTCGAGATAAGAGGCATTTTCAGGTATGGTCATGTTTACTTCAAATGACTTGTTGCCCGATACGTAATAATTATCATATGCTTCCCAATAAGAACTTGCCATAAGACCTTGTTCATGTGGATACTTACATTCGTAAATGCCAAGAGTCGGGTTGAGTGGATCACAATAGTCTGAAGAAGATGGGCGAGTTTGTGTTTTTAGATAAGCTGTATCAAAATAAGCATTATAGTCTCCAGTAAGTGTCAGTATTTTCCAGAAGGAGAATATGCTTACTGCTTGGTCTTCTGCATTACACTCTCTATTAACTACACATCTATTTTCTGATTCATTTGTTAAAGTAAGTGCCCTATCATAATATGAGGAATTTGATGTCATTATGTAAGACTTCCATACCGCCCATGTAAGATAATCAGATGCATTAAGATTAAGAGCATTGTTTGTATAATTTATTGCTATATCCATATATTTATTCTGACCTGTCATCTCATAGGTCTTCCAATATGCAATAATCATCATCCCCTGGCTATGATTATCTGCACATACAAAATCTCCAGACTGATAATCACAATCCTCTGCTCGTCCTTCTGCGTAATTGATTGCTAAATCTTTTATTGTCTGATTATTAAGTTCTTGGTAGGCATTCCATAATGAATAAATAATTGTTCCTTGACGGAATGATCCTTGTTTTTTCTTTTTATCTGCCGGATTTTGAAGATTAGTATAATTACAATTAAAATCTGAAAGATAGTGGTCGCAGGTCTGATAACGATTTACATCATCAATCTGTGAATGGGAAAGTGAATACGTATTGTTGAAATATTCTTCAAAATCCAAGACATCATATGCCTTAGATATGTCGTTTATTCTCCATCCTTGCATATGTTCAAGACGACAACTATAGTCTTCAGATACCACATCACTACCAAAAGGATCGCAGAAAAAAGTGCTATCTGTTCTTGTGAGATTCGTTGCGTATGAAAGGTATTCACTCTTTCTGTTCTCGTTTATTACAATCTTAAATGTTCCATTTACTACTGGATATCTTTGAGAAGAATTTGTCGTTGAATTAAAGAAATATTCGTATACCCCCAATGTGTCTAACAGAGAATAATCTACCCTTGCAATTGATGTGGTGTTAGAAACATTAACTTCATTCCAAACATCTTGGTTTACACGACGAATATACATTCTTGGCAAAGATATATTACCAAGACGTTTTATAGAAATATTTAGTTCTGAAAGAACATTTGGTCTGGACAATATCCTGTTATCAAAATAAGAATCCTGATGTGATGGGAGAAATTCGTATGCAGCGTAATACATTCTCGCCATCAGTCCTTGCTCAAGTGGAGTGTCACATGTGTAATCATTATCAAAAGGGTTACAACTTGAGTTTGCTCCAAGATAGACTTTGTCAACAGCTGATCTATAGTGTTTATGTAATCCTGTTTGTTTATAGCTTTCTATTGATGCCATTGTTGAATATGCATGCTTAAATGGAGAACATGAAACGATTCTACATTCATCTATAAGGGAATTTGATAAAACTGTGGCTTTATTGTAATAGACTTTATCTCCTGTCATCTCATAGCTTTTCCATAAAGCTAATATTAACTCGCTAGAATTTTCTCTGTCTGTCATACCAAGAAGTTCTGAAGATAGATTGCCTGCAATGCCTTTAATTGTACTATTTGTTGTCATTTCGTACGCTTTCCAATAACCGAGTGTCATTTGGGCTTGGTAGTTTGCACCTTCACAGTCATAGTCGGATGCCCACACGTCACACTCTGATGATAATCCTGTCGTATAATTCAATGCAAGAGCGTACACTGTATCATTCTGAATATATTCATAAGCTGACCACAAGGAAAAAATAATCTGCCCCTGTCTCGCTGATCCGTTATGTGTACTTGGCGGCGCAACAATTGTTACTGTATCACAATCAAAATCTCCATTCTTATGATCACAATAATCCTGATTTAAACTCTGCGTGTTGTATTCTACTGAAGAAAGATTGAGTGTAATGTTTTTTATTGTTGTATTTTTTGAATGATAATATAATTTTGCAAATGAAATAATTTGCTGAGCCTGGTAATTTTCAATCTGGCAACTAAAAGATCCATTGTTTGGTTTACATGACCATCCTGATGCAGAATCTGTTAATGTAAAATTTCTTGCGAAATTATATAGCTCAGAATTTGGGACTGGCAAAAAAAATGTTAGATTGCCTTGCGGTGGGAAACGTTGAGAATCTTTTGAAAAATAATATTCGTAAGTTCCCTGTCTGGTTAAATATGATAAAGGTATTGTAAATACGTCTGATACATCTGAAGTATTATACCATACCTTTGAAGAGCGCATCTTATAGAATAAGAGCGCTGTAGATGAATCATTTATTGTTATATTAATAAAATAACTTCCTGC
>CAZYEG010000045.1:5165-8292 GCA_964646365.1 uncultured Methanosarcinales archaeon | reverse complement strand
ACTATTTTCACGGCGAATTTATTGGCGATAAAATAAGACAAGACAATGAAAAAAAATGAAAGAATCAAGATTATATGAAATATTTGAGGAAAGAGGAAAGCGAAGAACACTTTTCACTAAAAGCCTCGCTCCAGGAAAGACTGTTTACGACGAAAGATTAGTAAAAGAAAAAGGAAAGGAGTATCGTTCATGGAATCCAGAAAAAAGCAAGCTCGCTGCAGCCATCATGAAAGGCGCATCACAAATTGGTATCAAGCCAGGAACCAGTGTTCTTTATCTTGGTGCATCAACAGGCACCACAGTTTCACATGTCTCTGATATCGTTGGAAAGGATGGATTCATTTACGCTGTAGAATTTGCACCACGTGTCGCAAGAGAACTTGTATTTTTATCCGAAGATCGTCCAAACATAGCACCTATTCTTGCTGATGCAAACCAGCCAAACAAATACGCAGACAAAGTAAGCGAAGTCGACGTTGTATTCCAAGATATTGCACAAAAAAATCAGGTAGAGATCTTTCTAAAAAACATTGATACTTATTTAAGAAAAGGTGGATTTGCTCTTCTTGCGCTTAAGGCTAGATCAGTCGACGTAACAAGAAGACCAAAGCAAATCTTTAATCAAGTACGTGCAGAACTCGAAAGAAAAGTAACCATTGTCGATTACAGAGTTTTAGATCCTTTTGAGAAGGATCATTGCATGTTTGTTGTTAAGAAATAAAATGAGAATAAAAAGGGTATTTTTTATTATTTCAAAAGCAATACAGTTTATAATCAATTCCATTCTACTTACAATTGTATACATAATTGGTATAGGATTAACATCATTTCTAGCAAAATTGACAGGCAAGAAATTTCTAGGACAAAAAAGAGGTACACAATCTTATTGGAGAGATATTAAAGATGACAATAATTACTATAGGCAGTTTTGATTAAAATGTATATTTTGGGAATATCGTGCTATTATCATGATGCATCGGCAGCGCTGATGAAGAATGGGGTTGTTGTAGCAGCTGCGGCAGAAGAGAGATTTTCCAGAAAAAAGCATGACACGTCATTTCCCCAAAAAGCAATTGAATATTGTCTAAAATCTCAAGACATAACCATAAAAGACATTGATTACACAGGTTTTTATGAGAAGCCTTTGCTTAAATTTGAAAGAATAATACACCAACATCTTCAATGCTTTCCATCAAGTTTCAAAACTTTCATAAAATCTACACCACTACTTTTAAGCAAAAAGTTAAGAATACTAAAAAAGATCAGAAAATTCGGATACAAAAAAGATGTAATATTTACTAAGCATCATCTTTCTCATGCAGCAGCAGGATTCCTTCCTAGTCATTTTCAAAAAGCGGCAATATTAACGGTTGATGGTGTTGGAGAATGGGCAACAACATCTTACGGGATAGGAGAAAACAACAAACTATCACTTAAAAAACAAATAATTTTCCCGCATTCAATAGGTCTTTTCTATTCAACAATTACTGCTCTTCTTGGATTTCGTGTAAACAACTCCGAATACAAAGTCATGGGACTTTCTACATATGGGAATAATAACAAAAACACTAACATCTACTACAAAAAACTTAAAAAAATTATTGATATAAAAAAAGATGGAAGTTTTGCTCTAGATATGACTTATTTTTCATATCATAAAAAAGACCATATGCCATCTAAAAAACTAATATCTCTTCTCGGTGGGAAGCTTAACAAAATAATCACAAAACGGCACGAAGATATTGCAGCCGCAGCACAAATGATATATGAAGAAGTGTTTTTGAATCTCCTAAATAACATTCACAAAAAAACTAAATTATCAAACCTTATTGTTTCTGGAGGATGTGCCCTTAACAGCGTTGCTAACGGCAAAATCACAAAAAATACTCCATTTAAAAAAGTCTTTATTTTGCCAGATCCTGGAGATGGTGGATCCAGCATGGGTGTGTGTTATTACATATACAATTCTATATTAAAAAACAAACGAATACCATTCAAAAATATCTATATTGGTCCAGAGTACCCAGATATTGAAGGCTATCTTAAGCAGCACAATATTCCTTTCAAAAAAATGTCTGACACGCAGCTTTTTAAGAAAACAGCGGAACTCATATATCAAAATAAAATCGTAGGCTGGTTTCAAGGACGGATGGAATTCGGGCCCAGAGCTCTTGGAAACCGCTCTATTCTGGCAAATCCTTGCAATAAAAACGCCAAAGACATTCTAAACACTAGAGTCAAACACAGAGAAGAATTTCGACCATTTGCTCCTGCAGTTTGTAAAGAAGATGCAAAAAAATATTTCAGTACTGATGATACATCGCTTACAGACTATATGCTTTCTGTCTGTCAGGTTAAAACTAAATATAAAAGACTTTTACCATCAATAACTCACGTTGATGGTTCTGCAAGAGTGCAGACAGTAAAGAAGGATCAGAATTTAAGATTTTACAAACTAATCAAACAATTTGGAAAGCTTTCAGGCGTTCCAGTAATAATAAATACATCTTTTAATGTCAAAGGCGAACCAATAGTTTGTTCGCCACGTGATGCATATAATTGTTTTAATGGAACAGGTATTGATTGTTTAATATTAGGCAATTATTTGATAGAAAAATGAGACTCAGAAAAAAACACATTTGGATGTCAGGATTATTTTTTATATTAATCGGCATAGTATTAACGCTGTTATTCAAGAGAATTTGCGCTGTTTTTGTTCTTTTAGGATTTGTTACTATTGTTTATCACAAAAAAATAAAATACAATCAAGATTTAATTTTAAAAATATTAACACTTTTTCTGACAATTGTTTTTTTCATTATAATTTTAGAATCAATTTCTTTTATGATATTGAGAATTAAAGAACCTAATCCAGTTGTAGTTTCTGATAATTGTAAGTATGAATCAAATAATGCTTTTGTGTCCTGGCCCGTTGCAAATACGTCATGTAATCATGTAAAACATTTCAAGAATGGCAGCATTATTTTTAATGTTACATATGAGTTGGATGAATACAGAAGAAGAGTTAACATAAAAAAATCTGGGAAAAAACATCTTGTTTTTTTTGGTGGGTCATTTGTTTTTGGCGAACCCCATCCTGCTAAGGAATCTTTTCCATATTTTTTAA
>CAZYEG010000045.1:0-5130 GCA_964646365.1 uncultured Methanosarcinales archaeon | reverse complement strand
GCCTATAGAGGATATGGTCCTCAAAATATGCTATATCAATTAGAAAATTGGAATTTACAAGAACAAATCCCTCAAAGATCAGGTAACGCAATATATTTTTTCATAGATGATCATTTTTGTCGTTCAGTAGGTTCTATTAACTGTGATTGGGCGTATGACTACCCTTACTATTTTCTTGAGAATGGTAAATTGCATTCGTATGGTACATTTGTTTCTGAAAAACCATTTAAAATATTTTTATTTAAATTTTTAAATAAAATTAAGTATAATTCATTTTTTTTAAATCTAATTAATTTTGATTTTCCAGAACAAATAGGGGATGAGGAGATAGAATTAACATTTCAGATGATAAAACGTTCAAAAGAGCTTTACGAATCCCAATTTGATGGGAAGTTTATTGTAATATTTTTCCCAGAATCTCCTGGATATAGTAAAAAAATTGTAATATTAAAAAACATGTTGAAAGAAAATAATATTGATTATGTTTATCTTAAAATTAATGTTGGTGATATTTCGTTGGTGTCTCACGATGGGCATCCAACTGCAGAGTTTATGAAAGAGTTTGCAGAAGGTTTATATCCAGAGCTTGGTAAAATAATTAAAAATGGCTAAAAATAAATCACTACTTATTGAAATTTGGAATTTTTTAAAGGTACGTAAAGCCTGGTGGCTTGCGCCAATAGTTATTATGCTTATTCTTGTGGGTATTCTGATTATTTTTGGGCAGAGCAGTGCTGTATCTCCATTTATATATGCATTATTATAAAGAAAAAAGGTAGCCCCGCGCAGATTCGAACTGCGGTCCTCACCTATCTTCGGAAAAATTTTCCAATTTTTCGCTCCAAAGGGTAAGATGATTGGCCTCTACACTACGGGGCTCCTATTGTTTAACAATAGGAGAACCGGTTTCATTTATAAAATTAATTATTAATTACCTTTTAACTACTCTAAAATAGAAATATTTATATCTCATCCATCCTAAAATCAACAAATTGGGGGATAATTATGGCAACTATACAAGAGCTTGAAGAACAGCTTAATGATTTTAATTTTGTAAAACGAAGAACGGCATTGGAGATATTATCTGATAGACTTGACGACCTAGAGATTGCTGAACCTACAGAGAACATGAACGGGCATGCACATTCGTTCTATTCATTTAATCGTGATGGACATTCGCCACTTAGAATTGTCTGGGATGATTTTAAAGCAGGACGATATGCAACAGGTTTAATAGAGTTTAATGTGCTTGACCAAGTAACTGAAGCTATGCAGGCATCAAGATTACT
Organism: uncultured Methanosarcinales archaeon; assembly: GCA_964646365.1. Taxonomy (GTDB): domain Archaea; phylum Nanobdellota; class Nanobdellia; order Woesearchaeales; family CAZYEG01; genus CAZYEG01. The sequence goes on along the minus strand of CAZYEG010000045.1, from coordinate 3,841 downwards.
GGGGCACAAGGTTTTTACGGGAGTTGAAGCTAGATTATATTCTTCAGGTCATGAAGGAGTAGTTGTTAACTCTCCAAAAGAGCCCGCGATAGTTTATGCAATGGGGCTTGGCTTTGCTAGAAATCCAAAACCAGATAGCAAAATGGGAAAACTTGTTGAAAGAATGAGAACTCTTGAACAGGTAAGATGTAAGCTTACTATGAACGCAATTAATAATCATCTTGAAGATAAAGGTAAAACAGCAGGGGTAATTGCTTATGATTCAGATGTTTTGCCTTTAACGCCTGCTGGAAACACAATGGAAAGACATCTTTTGCAGGCTTATTTTGATAAAGTAATGAATCATTTTGGTAATAATCATGAATCTGTAGCATCATACTGGTCAAATTTTCTTCCGGAAGATAGAGATACAATTGTTGGATATCTAGAGTCAAATCCAGTGCAATTGCAAGAATCTATTAGAGGAAATTTAATGAAATATGGAACCCCTGGTTATATTGAACCAAACCCTGAAAATTTTGTTACACTTGATGAATTCTGGGGTGGAGTTGCATCTGAAGGAGGATTGCCAACAATCGCATGGTTAAATGGTGCAACACCAGGAGAAGCAGATCCTGTCGCACTTTTGAGATATGGTGCCGATAGGGGGGTAAGAGTATTAAATATTATTCCAGATAGGAATTTTAGTGCAGATAAGCCATTAGCTCAAGATGATGATTATCTAAGGATGGTTGCGATCTCGGCAGCTGCAAGAGAAATGGCAATGTATATAAATTTAGGAACTGAATTAAACAGCCACAAAGTTCCACGATGTGATGACCTATATTGTGAACAGTTGAAAGGTTTAAGACCTGATGCAATAAATTGTGCAGATTTCCTTTATGCGCATACTATGCAGCAGCTTGATGGATAAAAAGCTCAAGCAGCATAATTTTTTTATTCCTATTTTTCCGGTCGACACCGGAAATCTTCCAATTTTTTCTGCAAAACACATTTTAAAACAATTAAATTCTAGTTGCTTATGTTTAATTTAAGAAATTTTAATGGAACATTTAAAGGAGTTGTTGGAGAATGTTTATTGAAATTAGCATATCCGGATATTATCCTAACAAGATTTTTTAACAGGTTCAAATTTATGACATATTATGATATTAAAGATATAAAAAAAGAATTTTTACTAAGTAACTGGTTTTCTGTTGACGGTATTAAGGTTATTGGAAGTAGGGTTCTCTTATTTGAGATAAAAACAAAGAATCAATATAAAAAAAATCTTAATTATAAAGAAAAAATAAGTAAGAATTCCTTAAATATATACATCAAAGCAAAAGAATTGGGTTTTGATGTTCGTTTCGTGAGTGTAAAATTATTTGAAAATTGGAATTATGAGATAGAAATTAAGAAGTTTAATCCAGAAGAATTTTGTATCGACAAGAAATGGTATGGACCAAAACGCAACTAGAGGCCATTTTTTTATTAGAAATATAAGCAAAAAATGGCCCCACCGTGATTTGAACACGGGACTTCGAGAGAAAGGTACTCTCTTTCTTCACTCGATCACTGAGTCTGATGACATATCAGTCTTGCCATGCATTTACCTTAATAAATGCATTCGAGCACTCCACCAGACTAAGCTATGGGGCCAATACAGTAATTAGGAAATCCAGGCCGTTTATAAAAGTTTCGCACAGTTTTAGGGTAAAATTTATAACCGAAACGTGCATATTTCTACTTATGAAAGTAATACTTCATAAAAAAATAACAATAAAAAACATTCCATACCCACAAACACCTAATCTTAACGACGAACTTCAGTGGTTTGGAAATTCATTAGGACTATTTAGTCTCAGGGATAAAGATAAATCAATGTTTCGTATTTTTATAGAACTTCTAAAATCGGCAAAGACCAGAGTTCCAATATCAAGTGATGAAATTGCAGAAGACCTAGGCTTGAGCAGAGGAACAGTCATGCATCACATAAACAAGATGACATCTAGTGGGCTAGTGACTTCAAAAAACAATCGTTATATTCTACGTGTAGACAATCTTAATCAACTAGTAAAAGAGCTTCAAAGAGATCTAACAGACATGCTTGAAGACCTCAAGGAAGTTGCAGATGAAATAGATAAAAAATTAGGTATCTAGTACCATTTCTTTTTTGCTTTATCAAGACCAATTGGTTTGTAGTCGCCAGCATGACCAGCAGTTCCAAACGCTTTCATCTTTGCTGCAACTAACTTTGCAATAGCCATTTTCCCAGGTCCTAAATAATCACGTGGATCAAATTTACCGGGTTCTTGTTTGAAAACTTTTCTGATTGCACCAGTCATTGCCATTCTTGAATCTGTATCAACATTTATTTTACATATCCCTTTAGAGATTGCTTTTTTGATACTTGGAATAGGCACGCCTTTTGCATTTGGCATTTTTCCACCGTACTTATTGATTTGATCTCTTAAGGCGGCCGGAACAGAACTTGATCCGTGCATTACAAGTGGAATATTTACTCTATCTTTTATCTCTTTAACAAGATTGATAGCAAGTTTTGGTGTAGACTTGAATTTATACGCACCATGTGAAGTTCCAATAGCAAGAGCTAAAGCATCAATCCCTGTTTTTTTGACAAAATCTTCAGCCTGAGCAGGATCTGTCAATTTAACAACGCCAGCAATATCTTCTTCAATGCCTCCCAGTGTGCCAAGTTCAGCCTCAACAGATACACCGTATTTATGTGCATACTTTACAACAGATTTTGTTATCTTTAGATTCTCCTTGTATGGTTTTGATGAAGCATCAATCATCACAGATGTAAAACCAAGACTGATTGCTTTTTTTACAGATTCAAGACTGTCTCCATGATCAAGATGCATTACTATTGGTAATTTGGGATTGTCCTCGACTGCAGCCATCATTAAGTGCTTTAGATAAACGAAATTTGTATATTTTAAAGCCCCTCTGCTTGCTTGAATAATTACTGGACTTTTAGTCTCAGTTGCAGCCATCATTATACCTTGAAGCTGTTCCATATTATTTACATTGTAGGCGCCGACGCCGTAATTTTTTTTACTTGCTTCTTCAAGCACTTGTTTTAAGGTTACTAATGGCATTTTATCATCCTCTCTTTCTTTTTTTAATATTTTACATTAATAAGTTTTTTCTTTTTAATATTCTGGTTCATCATCAAAAAAATGTCTTGTTTTTATTTTCCTTACTGTTCCAGACCTTGATTTCATTACAACAGAATGTGTTATTGCTCCATTATCCTTGAAGACCACACCTCTCATTAGTGGTCCATGACTTACTCCTGTTGCGACAAACATCAGATCATTTCCTTTTGCAAGGTCATCTGTCATATAGACTCTTCCTGGTTCGAGGCCCATATCTATTGCTTCTTTTTTTGTTTTCTCATCGTGAGGTTTTAATTTTGCTTGTACCTCGCCACCTAAACACTTTATTGCTGCAGCAATTATTACGGTTTCAGGTGCTCCACCATCACCCATCAAAACATCAATCCCTGAATCTTCCATGCCTGTAGCGATTCCGCCCGCTATGGTTCCATGATCAATCAACCACGTTCTTGCTCCTGCTTCTCTTACTTTTTTTATTGTTTCTGCAAGTCTTGGTCTATCTAACAAACATACTGTGATTTCTCCAATTGGTTTATTGAGTGCTTTTGCAATATTTTTTAGATTGTTTTCAATAGAATCATTAATATCAATGCTACCTTTTGCTTTTCTTCCCACGGCCATCTGTTCCATATATGTGCCTGGCGCTTCAAGTAGTGTCCCTTTTGGTCCAGCCGCAAGGACGCTCATAGCATTCGGTCTTCCCATAGCAAGATTTG
>CAZYEG010000044.1:0-8294 GCA_964646365.1 uncultured Methanosarcinales archaeon | reverse complement strand
CATTCTATTTCTACTTCAACATCCATTTCTGTATCTTCGTCATCATCAAAGTTATTCTCCATTTGTACTTCTAAATCAATAGAAGTTCCAGGTTTCAAATCTTTAATTTCATCATTGTCATCAATACTTTCACTTTCCCCATCATAACTAGCATAAATCTTATCAATTTCAAACATATGCATTCTTTGCATCTTTACTTCTTGTGTATGTGTATAGCCACCAATGTTACAGCTAATTGTAGCCACTTTGAAACTAGTTTCTTGGAAATTACTATTTACAGCATCAAGGTTTTCTGGAATTCTTCCTCTAATTACAACATTTGTTCCTTCACCTGCAGTTACTGAATAAGTCCCTACACTATTGCCTCCAAAAGTAATGTTGATATTATTTACAACTGGCGATAATGTGTTTTGGTACTTAGACTCAGGACTTACAGTACAGCTCAATGTGCCTGTTTCCGAGGGGATAACATTAAAAGAAGTTGTACCTGTCTTTAATATATCTTCATCTACATTGGATGCATCTGTATTTGAATCTCCTATTGTTGCAGTACCTTCTGAAGTAGCAATATCTACTTCACCATTGTCGTATAAGTCAGTACAATAAGGATCAGCCATATCTACTAATCCGTCACCATCATTATCAATTCCATCACTACATTCTGTATAATCACAACCTTGTGAATTTGAACAAATGTTGTTACAAGTACTTGAACTTACACCTGTATCTGAAGTACAACTACTTTGTTCTGTACCTGGAAGTAAACATGTGTAAGTGACAGTTGTAGTTTCATATTCTAGTCCATTACAAATTGATGTTGTTGAATCTTGTCCACAATCTGAATTAGATGAACATGCAACTACTCCATCTCCTTCATTATCGTCTTCATAAGATCCACAACCTAAGTCATTAGGATAATCTATTGTTGAATCACCATCATTATCGTCTCCATCAGAACACTCTGTATAGTCACAACCTTGTATTACAGAGCAAATATTATTACATGTTTCAGTTGAATTAACAGGAACATCTTGACAATAACTAGTTTGTTGCCCTGCATTAAAACATGTAGGAGTAACTGTTTCAGTAATGTAATCATTATTATCACAATAATAATTATAGCTTACTGAACCACAATCGGCATTATTGTTACAAACACTTTCTACCTCAATTGTAATACTACTATCTCCAGTTATCGGTTGATCTTTTGCACCATTTGTAACAGACCATGTCCCTGAAAAAGTACAACTTCCTGATTGAGGAGCAGTAAAAGTAACTTGTTTAGACCCAGGACCAACTAAATATTCATTCTTTGAAATAGGTGTACAACCTCCGTTAGCATTATCAGTCCAAGCCATTATATCACTAGACCCATACCCTGAAGCTGTATACGTTACTTGAAAAGTACTACCTGCTGTAATAGTTGCAGGCATACTCCTACTTACACTAGCAGCAAATACTGCTGGTAACATCATTAACATAGCTAATATTAAGATTATTTTTTTCATTCTAATACACTCCTCCATTTACCCATAATTCGGCTACAATTATAAACTCATTTAAACTTAATTGATTATTTACAAATAATTCTGCATAACTAATAAATTCATTTAAATCTATTTGACAATCATTATTAGTATCTGCTAGATTATCACATGAACGTGCTTGAACATCAAGTGAAATAGTCCACTCTTCACCATGTTTCGCACCATAATCATCTGTTGCTATAGCTGTAATAGTACACATATAAATATTATCTTGAGTATTACTTAAATCTAACTGAAAATTAATACTTTCTGTATCATCAGCACCAATTGTTGTGTCATCACTTTCATCATCAACATTAATATCAGAATCACAATCTATTGAAATTTCAACATCTAAATCAATATCATCATCAGAATCATATATATTTGCTAGTATAACTTCTAAATCAACAATATCTCCAGAAGTAACATTATCAATCTCATCACCATCTGCATTAAGTATTTCTAGATAACTATTATATGTTGCATATATCTTATCAATCTCAAACATATTTTTTCTTTGTAAATATACATTCTCTATATGAGAAAAACCCCCAATATTACAATGAATCTCACCAACTTTAAAAGCAGATTCTTGAAGATAATTAATATCTAATGCATCACTAATTATAGAATCAAGATTTTCAGGCATTCTAACCCTTATCACAATTGAGTTTGAAGTAAAAGGTGATACAGTATATCTTCCTGAGACTAACCCTGCAAATGTGATATTAATATTGTTTAATTGTTCAAAAGAATAAGTGTTTACATATTTAGATTCAACATTAGATACACATTCCATTGTACCCCCATTATTTGATGTTACTTGATAAGAACCAACAACCGTCTTTAGAATTCCCTCTCCCAAAATTGAAGCTTCTTGATTATTTCCACCGAGAGTTATATCTCCATTTGATAAAAACTCACAATAAGAATCATTTTGATCTACATCACCATCACAATCATCATCTATTTCATTTGAGCAATCTTCAATAGCACCTGGGTTAACTGCACTACTGTAATCATTACAATCACATACATCACCCCAACCATCGTCATCAGAATCATTTTGTTCAAAATTATCTGTATTCGGACAATTATCATACTCATCAGGAATATGGTCTTCATCAAGATCATCAATATCACTACAATAAACATTACTCGATCTAATTGTTGGGCCATTCAAAAAAGGTTGGAACTTTATAACACCTATAGAAATATCATCATAATAATCATTTAATAAATTATAAATTTCCGAACAATTTGTAGTCCCCCAATAATTAAAGCGTGCATTCACATTTTCTTCATTGAAATTATAAAAAGCAAAAATACCATTATCATAAATAAAATTATTAAAAATCCTATTTTGTTTTGCAACCCATCCTGAATCAATTGCTCTACCAGCACTAAAACGTATAGTATTAAAATAAATTGAATTATGACTAGAATAAAGAATAATAGCTGCTGTTGAACCAGTCGTGTTTAATATAGTATTATTATATACATCATTATATTCAGCTTTATCAGATAGCATTAAAGCTATATTGGTTTTATTAAACAGGTTATAATTTATTTTATTATAACTTGACCCTGGATTTTCTGAATTAGAATTCAATGAAATCGCTTGAGATGAAATATTAATGAAAAAATTATTTGATATATTACTTCTTGATGATTTATAGAAAGTTATACCATATGATATATCTCTAAATATATTGTCTCTTATATCTATATAAGTTGATTCTGTTAAAGCAATACCTATACTTTCCCCGTAAAAAGTATTATTATATATTTTAACTAATCCCCCTTCATTCACCCAGATATTATTTCCATAATCTCCAATAAAACCATTTTTTAATGTAACATTATTATTTTTATTAAGAAACATACCAACACCTGTATTAGCTCCATAAATAAAAGAATTATTAAAATCTATAACTAAATTATCACCAAGTATTGTAATACCTTGAGGTAAATAATAAATACCATTACAAATAGAGATTGAGTTTGAAATACTCATACCATCATAAGGTACAACACATCCGTTACTATCACACACATCTCCTAAACCATCCCCATCAGAATCTTCCTGTCCAGGATTATAAATATCTGGGCAATTATCATCTATATCAGAGATCCCATCGTTATCATCATCTTGATCACAATAAGAATTGTAACTACAATCAGAAGCATAATCACAATGACCATATCCATCACATCTACCTAAACAAGCATATTCTCCCCCAATACCATAATAATCGTCACCAGCACCATAAGAACAAGCATAGTTAAAATCACAATAATAAGAGGTATCCAAATTTACACAATAAGGTTCTCCAGATATAGGACAATAAATACCTTGACATACGCCACAATTTATTGATGGACAACCATTACAAAATGTACCATATGTTGATGGACAAGCATCATTAATATCCAAAACTCCATCACCATCTGTATCAGTCTCAGAAGCATACTCTACTACCACATAAGTTGAATCAATCCTTATATAATCTGAGTCACCCCATCCTGAATCATGATGATATTTTAATCTAAATTGATTATTCTTATAAACTTGACAATCTGCAAGATTATCACATATTTCATATTTCAGAGTATTATATTCATTAGGAATTAAATTACCCAAATAATTAAAAATTCCCTGGTTTAAATCTTCAATGTATAACTCAAATCCATCCTCATCATATGCAGAATGATCGACATATAAGGTTATTTTAGCAGGTTGATTGATTAAATTTAAATTATAATTTAAATATGTATTAAATACATCACACCACCATAAAGGACAAGTATTCTCTAAAAATTTTAATGAAATACGGTCATTTGTATAAGTATCCGAGACAGTCCCACTATAATGTCTTCCTTGTGAGATTGTATAACTATCCATATAACTAATCAAATCTGATTCTTCTTTTGTTATATCTATATAGGAATTAGCATATACCCCACATTCACCATACCCTAACTTAAAATAACCATAATCACCCCATCCATAACCCCAACTATTTTTAACTATCCATGCACCTTCATTATCATCATATCCTACTATAGAAACAGCATGATGACCTCCCCAATCTAAAGGTTCTTGACAGCGATAAATGCCTCCTTGAAAAGTACCACTCATATCTAATCCTATTGTAATAGGTCCATTTTCAATCAGGTTGTATTTGATTTGTTCATCTGTATCTCCAGCATAATACCTATTATTAATTCTCCAGGTCCTTTTGTCATAATCATCACATATATTTGAACAACTTTTGTCAGAAGCACTATATTCAAAACACATTTCATCAGATAAACCATAAATTATCGAATAATCTAAAGCAGAATCAGACCAACCGCCACTACAATCTCCTGCTTCACTACAACTTACAAATTGTTGTTCAGATAAATCAACATCCATAAGTGGATCATTATAAATAATATTTAATTTTGATTCAATAATACCAGCCGCAGCAAATGCCCAACAACTTCCACATGAACCTTGATTTTTAATAGGTGATGGCCACCAAGACCCATTAACATTTCTCCAATCAAAATATGATGGAAGAGATAAAGACTGAACTGAACTAGATTTCATTGAAGTAGATTTCAATGCTGATTTAGTATTAATCTCATGAGGAATATTTTGCTCTAATTTATTTGATAAATTCATCATATCCACTATAGAAATTGTTTCAACTGAACCAGTAGAATCTGTTGTCATTGATCCTTTACTCAATGAAATCCTTTCACAAACACCATATTCATCGCTATAAGGGTTGTTACCATCTTTTTTGGTGTTTGTGTTATAACCTAATCTTGAACAAATTGAATAATTATTCCCAATCTTACCTTTAAAAAAATCCCAAGCGTTAAGAGAAATGTTATTTCCTACATCACAATAACCAATTTCCCCTTCTCCTGTAGTATTTATTTTAAATTGATAACCTAATTCCGTACAATAAACTGCAGCAGGATTTGCTATTGCTAATACATTATATACCAGAAATAATCCAATTAATAGCCATATTAAATTATTAATTCTCATTTGTTACATTCACCTATGAAATAATCCCACTCCATGCACTCATTACCTTCTTTTGTTATACAAATAGCACATTTGGAATTAAATCTACAGTCATTGGTACTAACCTCAATATCTCCTCCTTTTTTTTCACAAAATGTAAATTTTTGTCCACATTCACCATTAAAAAAAGCCCACCCTGGACAAGAATTAAATATATTGAATTTACATATTCCTTGACTACCTTCTTCTGAATTAATTATCTCATAATTATAACCTAATTTTTCACAATAAACTGCAGCAGGATTTGCTAATTCAGCATTATTTATATTGAAACTTTCAGGTAAATTAGAACTTTTACAAGATGTAAGTAAAAATAACAAGATTATGAAGAATACACTAATTACTATATTAAAATATTTACGCCCCCCCATGTTACCCCTTATTAATAAGGAATTTATAAATATTATTAAAAAATGAGCTATTTTAACTTAATATTCAAATACAGAAGAATATACTGGATGTGTGACACTTTCTACGAGATATCGTTTATTGTGTAATTCATTATCAATATTGAATAACTTTGCTTCAATTAAAGGATACATTAAACAAAGCTTTTTCAATATATTAATATCTATCTTCTCTCTTATTATAAACTCAAAGAAATCTGTAAGTTTCAAAAAATCATCAGGACTATATTCAGGATGTACTAACTCAAATTCATTCTGAGCTATTGATGAATCAAATACAAGCCTATCTGATTTATAGTGAATATTATATTTACAAGTAAACTTTGCAAATTCTTTATTAAATATTGCATGTTCTTGACCTGTAACACATTGATTTGCCCAGTCGATTTTAAAGCCTTGGGCTATTAAAGCTTTAGCATATTCAATACTTTTTTTTAAACATATAGCAACAACATGATGGGGATCAGGCCCATAACATTCTTTAAAATTATAGATTATTTTTTTTGGGACAATCCTAATACTAACAATCTTATCCCTATATGTTAATTGTGGACTTTTCCAATTATTCTTATGACTCTTTTTAGATTCTTTAAAATCAATAGGTACTACATTTTTAGGTCTAAAGATCAAGGGTTGTGTAATTTGAACTGCATGAACTCTATCAAAAATTTTATTTGCATAGACATCCTGTAAGTGTAAATTCCCAAAATGATCTCTATACCAATCTAATGTTTTCTTAGTAGGAATTAACAATTTTACACTCTTTCCAATATTATTTACTTTACCTTCGTTAATCATTTCTTGAATACAATTATATACTTGTCTACGTGTAAGATCAAATTTTAATTGTATCATTTCCCTTGTAGTTCCATTAAACCCTTGAACATGATTATTCACAATATACTGAAGAACTTTCTTCCTATCTTCCTTAGTAAAATACTTACTTGGTTTACTACTACATTGGTTACACATTTTGTTACACATTTTCATATTAACTTTAGCTCCCAATCAATTAGTAAATGAGACATATAGCAAGCAAATCCTACTAATGCAAGAGAGTATCCTAAAAATAGTAATGGTAAGGACAATAATATCCCAATTAAAATTCTGTGAAGCAATCCTCTGTGTTTAAACAAGTTAAGAGCAAAAAGCCCAACAATAATACTAAAAGCAAAAAATAATTTTCCTATGATATAAAAAAAAACAATAAACAATAAACCTATTATGAGAGTATATATCCTGATTTTTGAATGGCGATGATCCAAATCAGGAAGTAATGAATAAACTAATGCTATGACAAAAGCCTGGATCAACCCCCCTAAATGAAATATCTTTAGATAAAAAACTAAAAATCCCATCATAATTAATCCAATTGTTAGATGTACAACATAACTAGGCATTTTTTTCGTAATCAATAGGCTTATATTGACAATTCATATTTGTCTACTATTTTGAGTAAGAGTAACCCTCTTTCCCCATATGGAAATCGTGGTTGAATAGCTAGCTAATAGGCGCCTAAGCACCTAGGCTGTCTAAACAACCATTACGATGACCACTTAAACAAAGGATTAAAATAATACTCTCGAAACACCTTTAATTCGCTTGGTAATTGCTCTTCAAGATGCGTTGGCAATTGTATTAGTTTCTCCATTTTCTGGCTCCAAAATCAATTTTCCTTGTTGATCTACTAATTGTTTTATTTTCCTTTTATTGATGTCAAGCTTCTGCGATCTTATCCAGATTGGATTAACAGCAAGATAACTTGAATGCCCTACTTTTATTAGATTCCTTGATGGAAATTGTATAACTGACATTTTGATTTGCCTCCATTAATTCTTGTATATTTATGTTATAAATAACTATCCAGTCAAATTTAGTCAAATTTGACTAAAATATACAAATGTTTAAATAGGAGTTAAATTATCTAAGTATTATGAGTAAAAACAAAAGTGAGAAACAGTTACCTAAAAAACAATATTTAGTACTGAAAAATTTAGTCCAATACGCTGGTTGTGTAGAAATGCCAGATAAATTAACAAACACTAAGTTAATAATTAAAAATAGCAGAAAACCTTCTGAAAAAAAGGAATCTTATTCTATTTTAAATTATGGATTTAGTCCTAAAAAAATTCCTAAAAATATGTTAGACAAATTAATGAATCCCCCTAAAGGATCAATAAATATAATAGCATTATCAGATTATTATGTAACAAATAATTGGTGTTGGCAAAATACTGGAATCAGTCATATAAATACAGTTGATGGTTATCT
>CAZYEG010000043.1:5589-8316 GCA_964646365.1 uncultured Methanosarcinales archaeon | reverse complement strand
TCTTGATTGGGCAGCTATGGGAATTGAAAAAAGGAATGGACTTTCAGTTCTTGAAAGTGGAATAATTCATACACAGACTCCATTTTGTTCTTTTTATCGTGATGAAAGAAGGACCGGAGATATTGCAGAATATGGAATTCCTAAATTAAATAATCCCTTTGTTGTTATACCAGATAAAGGTGCATATGATAGGGGGTATACTTTTGCAGTTGAAAGTGGGATTGGTGAAGAAAATATTTTGTGGTTAGATAAATCTAGGGAAACACCAGACAGAGTTGGAAGAATAATTGTGAATCCTAATCATTATCATAAATTTCCATTAAGATTAAAAGATATAAGTGGAAGAACTGGTATTATTATTGATGATCTTTTTGGTAAGGGAAGTACTGCTGAAGGGATTGGGTGTTATCTTAAAGGCCATGGTGCGAATAGGGTTGAAGCATGGGTATCACATACAAATAATCCTGAACCAGAATTGTTTGGAAAAATGCAATATGTCGATATGGTTGTTGCACTTGAAACTAATAATCAACAGGTGGAGCTTGCAGGAGGCACTCCTCAATATAATCAATTGTTTTACATTACTGGAAGAACAAATGTTCTTTGCGGTGGCATAAAGATGTCAAACTATGCACTTAATCATGGAGGAGAACCATAATGTCATTCTCAAAATCATTTCCAAGAACTGTTGGGAAGAGTTCTTATCCGGTGTGGGAAGAAGTTAGTTTAAGTGATGATGAAGAGAAAAGAATCGAGAAGACTGCGACAGTTGAGAATACTCATATCATGGAGAAGTGTGTGAGGAATGCAGAGAGATTGTTTCTTAAGAATGGTTTGAAGATGTTTCAAAGTGATGTGGTAAGAGTTGCAGTTGCTTTATTTGAAAAAAGAGCATCTCACGAAGTTTATCATAAAGAAAGACTTTGTAAGGATAAGTTTGATAAAAAATTTGAAAAAAAATAAAAAATTATTTCTTCTTCTTTTTAGAAACTTTCTTTTTAACTGTTTTTTTCTTAGCAACTTTTTTTTTTACTGGTTTCTTTTTAGTGACTTTCTTCTTTGTTGCTTTCTTTTTTACAGTTTTTTTTTTTGCAGGTTTTTGAGATTTTCTATTTTCAATGTTTTTGGATCTTTTTATCATCTGTGCAATTTCAGAGTTCACTTTCAGCTTAGATTCATGAGGCATTTCAGGTGTTATTGAAATGACTGCTGATATGAACATGATTGTTGACAGAAAGAACATTAGAAATCCCCAAGTTTGGTTCATTGTTCCAGAAAATGTCCTTATACCGAATACAACCATGCCGATTATACCTACGGTTAGGAATCCTGAAGATAATGGAGTTGTCTTAAACATGCTTTCACCTCTTTTAAAAGTATTTTACCTCTTTTGATATATAAAGTTTTATAAAATTGTATGGTTTGAATATTGATATGGAACAGATTGAGTCAGAATCTAAATTTATATGGAGATTTATTTGGCACATATTAATTACTCCATGGACATTGATTGAGGTCTTGTTTCGGAAGAAGAGAATTGATAATATTCTTAAACCATTTAATGAACTTTTTCATTTTATTTTTGAACCAAAATTTACAATAACTATAATTATTTTGAATTTTTTAGTACATATTATTGGGACACTGTTTTTGAATGAAAATATTTATGTGACGTTGATGAATTTTCCGGCGGATTTGTTTACTTGGCAGAGGTTGTATTCTTTTGTTTCATATGGTTTTTTGCATGCTGGTTGGGCGCACCTTATTGGGAACTCTGTTGGGATATTTATTTTTGGTAGAGTTGTTGAACGAAAGTTAAGTGTTGGGAAAATGTTTTTGATATATTTTGGGGGGATGGTTTTTAGTGGGGTGTTTAATTCGATAATAAGTCTTTTTGTGTTGTCTGAAAATATACCTATGGTTGGTGCAAGTGGAGCGTTGATGGCACTTGTTGCTGCAGCTATTTTGGTTGATCCATTCTATCTGACTTATGAATTGATTTTACCACTTCCTGTGATGATTGCGGGTTGGATAACAATTTATGCTGATGTTGTCGGGGTTCTTAGTGGGGTAAATGATAATATTGCGCATTTTGCACATATTGGTGGTTATATATCTGTGACACTGACTCTTTATTTTTTAGAGCGTGGCGAGAGAGAACACTTCAAAAAAGGGTTGATTATAAATTTGGTATCTATAGGACTTTTTTTGGTTTTGATTTTTTTAATGAGGCAAGGAGTACTCCCATGTCTCCTTTTTTGCTAAACTTTTATAAAATAGATTAGAAATCTGGTATTTATGACAAGAATTGCTGTAGTTGAGAAGGATAAATGCAATCCATCATCGTGTGGAGACTTTCTTTGTATGAGAGTCTGTCCAATTAACAGGACAGGAGAGGAATGTATTATAAAAGGTGAAGATGCCAAACCCTTAATTAGCGAGGAGCTTTGTACAGGTTGCGGAATATGCCCTAATAGATGTCCTTTTGAGGCACTTCATATTATTAATCTACCAGAGGAATTGAATAAACCACCGATTCATCAGTATAGTGAGAATGGATTTAGGCTTTATTCGCTTCCTGTTCCGATATTTGGGAAAGTGGTAGGTATTCTTGGAAGAAACGGCATAGGTAAATCTACAGCAATTAAGATTTTAGGTGGGCTTCTAAAACCAAATATGGGAGATGTTGGGAAAGAGGCTACAGACAAGGAAGTTATTGATTATTTT
>CAZYEG010000043.1:0-5579 GCA_964646365.1 uncultured Methanosarcinales archaeon | reverse complement strand
AAACGAACTGAAGCTCAGAATTATTTTGAAAAGATGAGAGATGGCGAAGTTAAAGTAAGTTATAAGCCACAACAAGTCGAGTTGATTCCTCAGTCATTTGATGGTAAGGTTGGCGAGTTGCTAAAGAAAGTTGATGAGAAAGGTATAGTTGATGAGGTTGTTAAGAAACTTGCACTTGGTAATGTTTTAGATAACGATATTAAGAATATTTCAGGTGGAGAACTTCAGAGGGTTGCGATTGCTGCAACTGTGATGAAGAAAGCAAATGTATATCTTTTCGATGAACCTACATCATTTTTAGATATTAAGCAAAGAATTAGGGTAAGTAAATTCATCAGAGAACTTGCGGATGAAGAAACTGCAGTGCTTGTTATTGAGCACGATTTAATAATTCTTGATTATATGACTGATCTTGTGCATTTAATGTATGGTAAACAAGCTGCTTATGGTATAGTAAGTTTACCTAAAGCTACAAGGTCTGGAATAAATGTATATTTATCAGGATTTCTTAGAGATGAGAATGTGAGATTTAGAGATCATGCGATTAAATTTGAGAAGTCTCTTCATTCAAAAGGAAAAGAGATTAAAGAGATTTCTTCTTGGCAAAATGTTGATAAAAAGTTAGGACATTTTTCATTATTTGCTGAGGAAGGTATAATTTATAAGAATAAGGTCATAGGAATTCTTGGTGAAAACGGTATTGGTAAGACGACATTTGTAAAGATTCTTGCAGGTGAACACGAACCAGATAATGGTGAGGTTAGTGAGAATGTTAAGGTGAGCTATAAACCACAATATCTTGATAGTTCAAGTGATGATCTTGTTATGAATGTGTTACAAGTTGCAGTTAAGAATTATGATGTTCAGTTGATTCGTCCACTTGGTATAAAACCACTTTTGTTAAAGAAAATAAATGAACTTTCTGGTGGGGAGTTGCAAAGAGTTGCTATTGCCTCGTGTCTTTCAAAAGATGCAGGTCTTTATTTGATGGATGAACCGTCAGCGTATCTTGATGTAGAGCAAAGACTTGTAGTATCAAAAGTTATTAGAGATCTTGTTGAGCATAAAGGAAGCAGTGCACTTATAGTTGATCACGATGTTCTTTTTATTGATTATTTATCACATGATTTGATAGTTTTTGAGGGGGAACCTGCAATCACTGGACATGTACATGGTCCATTTAGTATGGTTGAAGGAATGAACAAGTTTTTAGCAGGGCTTGATTTGACTTTTAGAAGAGATCCTGATTCGAATAGGCCTCGTGCGAATAAACCGAGTTCACAAATGGATCAAAAACAGAAGAAAGAAAATAAACTTTATTATTCTTAAAAACTATTTTTTATGTTTTCTTTTCTTGGCAATAAATGCACCAATACCTGTATATGTTCCAGAAGATAAGATTATGAGTAAAGGAATGTTAAATATGTCTAGTCCGATAGCGTTTGCAAGAAATGCTACAATCATGAAAGGCCAACTGTAAATGATTACTAGAATTTTGAATAATAATGGATAACTCTGTGATGTAAGTGTGATTGTTATTGTTGTATGAAAGAGGATAGCGATAACTGTTAGAAGAATGAGGCTGGAGAGAAATCCAATGCTTGCTCCGAGAATGATTTTTCTTGTTTTTTTCTTCATGCAATTCTCCTCATGAATGTAAGGAATCCTGAATGGCCTATCTGTTGTGTTTTTGGTCTGACTTTTCTTCCGAGTATCTCCCATTCACGTTCAATGATCTCTATTGTTTTTATGTGGAATAATTTATCTGTGTGTTTTGCATTTTCAACAAAATCCATAACCTGAGGGATTGTTGGAGAGTATGATACTACGTATCCTCCTATTTTGAGAGCCTTTAGTACTTGAGGGATTGCTTCCCAAGGTTCTGGGACGTCAAGATTGATCATGTCGACGTTTTTTTCTTCTATTTTTTCGTAAATACTCCCTTTTTTTAGAGTTAGATTGGTTGCATTCATGTATTTAATGTTGTGTTCTACGATATCGTAATGATCGTCACGGATTTCGTATGTTGTGACTTTTTTTGCAATGTTTGCAAGGATTAATGCCATATATCCGGAACCTGCTCCTGCGTCAACGATTGTAGAATCTTTGCCGATTCCTGTCTCTGCAATAATTGTGCCAATATCTTTAAGTGGAATGATTTGAGCTCCTCTTTTGATTTTGTGAAGTTTATCAAGAAAGTTTGCTTCGATTAGAGCAAGCTCGGTATCTTTGTTTGTTTTTACAAGTGTGCCTGGTTTTTTTTTAAGATCTTCTTTTTTGACAAAACCAAACTGGGTGTGATAGTCTTTAGATGTGTCTCTAACAATGAATGTTCTACCGTTTTTTTTGATGAGCAGTTTTTCAGTCATTTTGTGTTAATTGGTTGTATTGGTTTAATAATATTTCGGCAGCAGATTGGATGTCTTTTGCAAATATAACTACGCCTTCATCAAAATGATTGCTTAGAAGGAATATGCTTTTGTTAAGATTCTCTTCTTTTGATAGTATATTTTTGATGTCGTAAGCCAATTCTGGTGTTCCGTATGTTGTGCTTGAATCTGTTATTGGAATTGTGTCTAGAAGCTTTTTCCACATCTCTTTGTTGTGCACATGAATGATTGCGTTTATTTTTTCGCTTGATTCGTATACAGCAGCGTGTGTTAGTGTTTCAGAAGATGCTTTTACTTCTCCGACACAGTGGACGTAATTTTTTTCAAAAGAGTAGCTGTCTACTAAAGTGTAATCTTTTGTTGTTGCTTTTTCTACTCCGCCGGTTTTTGTTCCAGATATTATGAATTCTTTATCTTTTGTTCTTATAGATATATTTCCAAAACCAACTCCATTTTCTTTCATGCCCATTAAGCCTAAAGTGTAGAGTTTGTTTCTACAATCGTTAAGATCTTTGATTGTTTCATCTGTGATACTTTCTTTGTTTTCCCATTCGCAATTAAATTTTGTATAGTCTTTTTCGCTCATTTTTTTACCTTATTCTGTTTTATTTTCGGGGAACATTTCAAGTATTGATTCTTTGTTTGCTTTGCATATTCCTCGTTCTGTGATTAGTCCTGTGATAAGCCTTGCGGGAGTTACGTCAAATCCATAATTGGTAGCGTGGCTTTCTTTTGGTGTAAGAAGCACTTTTGAGATTTCATTTTCATTGTTTAACCCTTGGATTAGTTTGACTTCATCTTCTCCACGTTGTTCGATTGGTATTTCTTTTATTCCATCTTCGATTGTCCAGTCAAATGATGATGACGGAAGTGCGACGTAGAAAGGGACACTATTATCTTTTGCGGCAAGTGCTTTTAGGTATGTTCCGATTTTGTTTGCAACGTCACCCGTGTAAGATGTTCTGTCTGTTCCAACGATGCACATGTCGACTAATCCGTGTTGCATGAGGTGTCCTCCAACGTTGTCTGGGATTACTGTGTGTGGAACGCCGTGATTTAATAGTTCCCATGCGGTAAGACGTGCACCCTGATTTCTTGGTCTTGTTTCATCTACCCATACGTGTACTTTGATGCCTTTGTTGAAAGCTTTGTATATTGGTGCGGTTGCAGATCCCCAGTCAACAAATGCAAGCCATCCGGCGTTACAGTGTGTGAGGATATTTACAGGTTCTCCATCTTTTTTGTTTTTTGCAATTTCTTCGATTATTGATAGACCGTGTTCACCAAGTTTTTCACAGAACTCTGCATCTTCGTTTGCTATGGTTTCTGCGGTTTCTTTTGCAGTTTTAAGTTGGTCAGTGGAGTTTTCTATTGCTTCTATTTGTCTATCAACTGCCCATTTGAGATTTACTGCTGTTGGTCTTGTTGCGCAGAGTTTCTGGGCGGCTTCACTAAGATCTACTCCAGTTTTTACTGCTAGATACATTCCCCATCCAGCGGTTGCGCCAATTAATCCTGCACCTCTTACATGCATATCTTTTATTGCTGATGCAGTCTCTTCAACAGTTGATAGGTCTTCTATAATGAAATCGTGAGGAAGCCATCTTTGGTCAATGATTTGTACAGTTTCTTCGTCTTTAAGCCATATTGTACGATAATTTGTGTCGTTTACGTTCATTTGAATATCCTCATTGCGCGTAGTAGTTTGAATATTGGGATTCCGACAACGTTATAGTAGTCTCCACGAATTTCTTCAACGAAACGGTATGCTTTGCTTTGAATTGCGTAAGCTCCGGCTTTGTCAAGAACGTTATTGTTTTTTACGTAGCTTATAATTTCGCTTTTTTTTAATTTTCTGAATTTGATTTCTGTTATTTCGTAGTCGGTAAATGATTTTTTATTTTTTATTATGGTAAATGCTGTAATTACTTTGTGTGTTGAATTTGAGAGCCTTGTAAGAATTTTTATTGCATCTTTTTTGTCTTTAGGTTTTCCGATTACTTTGTTTTTGTGGACAACGAATGTGTCAAATCCAAGTATGATTGTGTTTTTTGTTAATTTATTTGTAAGTGCTACGTCTTCAGCCTTTTTTTGGGAATGATGTTTTGCAAGTCTAAGTGGATTTTTGTAAAGCTTGTTGTCTTCTTCGTAATTACTTTTGATAACTTTAAAATCTATTCCAAGTGCGCTGAGTATTTCCTTTCTTCTTGGGGATCCGGATGCAAGAATTATTTTTGTCATTTTGTTTATTTTTATTTGTCTTATTTTGGCATGTCAAGCATTCCACATGATGCGCTGATGTCTGATCCTCGGGATTCTCTTATGAAACATTTGAATCCTTTCTTTCTTATATTTTGTTTAAATCTGTATAGCTTGTTACTTTTTTTAAATTTTTTGTAATCATTAAATTCTATGAGATTGAAGTTGATATTTTGTGGCCATGGAAGTGAAACGAGTTGGTTTAGATCACTATCAGAGTCGTTTATCCCTTTTATTAATGTGTATTCAATCATTATTCCTTCTTTTTGAGCTTTAAAATTGTTTGTGAAAGCAATAATATCTGATATTTTTGATGTGTTTGGGATTAGTTTTTGTCTTGCTTTGTCATCTGGGCTATGAAGTGATATTGCAATTCTAAATGGAACGTCTTTTAGTAGGTCTAGATTTAAACCGATTGTTGATAGAGTGATTTTTTTGTATGAAATTTTATGTTCAAGATGTATTCTGTCGATTGCTTCTTTTACGTTGTCGAAATTTAACATAGGTTCTCCCATCCCCATAAATACTACTGATGTTATGTCTGCTGCAATTGATTTACATGTTGTGAATTGTTCTGTTATTTCTTCTGTGGTTAGGTTTCTTATGAATTTTCCAGTATGACAGAATTCGCATTGTATAGGGCATCCAATTTGGCTTGATAGACAGATAGTGGTTTTGTCGTTTTTTGATGGAATTATGACTGCGCTATGACCTTTATCAAAATCTAGACGCACTGTTCCATCGGATGATTTTTTTTTTGTATACATTTTAGAAAAAAGTAAAAATGAAGCGCGGGGGGGGACTTGAACCCCCGGAAAGCCGGGTTGCAGCCGACCGCAATAGCCACTATGCGACCCGCGCTTAAGTGTTTGGGTATTGTTTGTATATAAAAAATAAACGGGCCTGGAGGGATTCGAACCCACGGTCTAC
>CAZYEG010000042.1:1748-8366 GCA_964646365.1 uncultured Methanosarcinales archaeon | reverse complement strand
TTACTGTTTCGGTATTTGTTGCTACAAGTTCTCCAATTACAAACACAGAAAAATTGCTAACTATTGTATTGATTTCAGAATTGTTTTCTAATATTACTGCATTTGTATTTTGCCATGTGCAATTTGTGAGTGAAGGACATTTGTATACTTTAAGATTTTGTGGCAATATTATTGAATCTTTATGTGTGGTGTAATTGAATGTGATATTTGCATATGTAAATGAGGTATTAGAGGTAAGTCTCCATTTGTCGATTAAAACAAAATTGTCAATATCGATGTCGTCTGTGAGACTTTCATACTCAACAAGATCAAGTATGTCTGATTCTATAGAAACATTGACAACTTCTACAGACAACTCATCAATTTCTCCCTTGACATTATAGTATCCGTCAGTGATGTTTAACCGTAGTGTGTTATTTCTGTTAATAATTCTTTTTGAGAGTCTGTCTATTAATGAGATGTTATTAAACCCAGGTAATGCGACGTTTATTATTCTAGGTCTTTTTACGTGGACATTAAATGTGTTGTTTACAGACTGATCATATTGGTCGGTGACTATTCCAACAAAATTATAAGTGCCGTTTGTTCTTGAGGTGAAGTTGTATGTGGCATTAAATCTGTTTGTAACATTATTTATATTGTAGCTTGTGGCATTTAAAGTGACAGTGTTTCCTAAAGGATCGGTGTAATTTATAACAAATTTAGATATATTTGCATAACTTCTACCGATAGCGGTGACATTGATTGTTGTGTTTATATCGATATTATGACAATCAGGTATGAGTTTTATTATTACTGGAACAGGTACAGATATGGTTTCAGTTTCTATTGCTGTGTTTTCTCCAATAATAAATACTGAAAAATTGCTAACAATTCCATTGACGAGATTTTGTGCAGTATCAACGGTTGCATTTGTATTATAATAAGAACAATCATTCATATTATCGCATTTTCTAATTTCTAGATTACTTTCAACACCAACTAATCCCTGAATTGAGCTATAGTTGTATGTTATATTAGCAGCATCAAATGTAATATTGTTTGTTATTCTAAATCTGTCAAGTATTCGGAAGTTGTTGACTCTTAATGATTCATCCATATTAAAATAATTTAGAGAATGTTTCGAAGTTTGGTTTATTGTTGTATTGATAAGTTCAATTTTTAATCTGTTAACGTCATGGGTAAGGCTGTAGTCTCCATAAGTACGATTGATTAGTATTGATGTATTTTTCATGAAAACGTTTTTACTAAAAGGATCAACAAGGCTTATGTTGTCAAATCCATACATAGAAATATTGATTAGATTTTTTTCTGCAATATGTAATGGTATTTTCTTTTGATCTTCTTGGTCGTTGATATCCTGTATGTGGTATGTAAGATTATACATCCCGTTTACAGTTGGAGTGAATGAATAGTTTCTGTAATATTGATAATTTTTATTGTCATCTATTGTTGAATCAGGAATTAATGTTTCGTTGGTCCCATCAGGGTGGGTTACTATCATGGAGAATGTATCAAGCAATGTGTCTCCCATCGCAATTGTGGTTATATTAATAGTAATGTTTGCTATAGTATTACTTTCTTGAGGATAAAATAATGCAATTCTTGGTCCCCATACAGCATGTCCAATAGGTCTTGTAATATATATGGATCTTGTGATGTTGTATTCTTCGGTTGTATCATTTGTTGCAATTGCTTTTATGGTTAATTCTGTTGGAAGTGTACTGTTTGGAACAGTGTATATATACGACCATGTTGTTGAATCATTGGTCATTTGATATGTTTGGTTTTGTGCGTCACCTATGACTGAAACATTAATATTGTTAATCCAGTTGGTTTTTTCAAGTTCTTTAACTTGTATTGCAAATGATTGAGCAGGATAGTAGACGTTGTGTAGAGGCGGTAATGTGAAGTTCATTCTTACCTGGATTATCTCTGTTGTGATGTTGTCTGAATAATTGCTATAATCAAATCCATCATAGGATCTTGCTCTTATTTTTACCCAACCATCAGGCCATGATGAATTTCCTTCTGTATAATTAGTTGTAAGATTGTATTCTATTTCTAATTGATTTGATAGGTTGAATATCTGGATGTCGTATTGTATAGAATCGTTATCAAGGTCTGTTGAATTTAACCAAATGTCAGAATATGTATAAATGTGTTTTGACATGTCAGTTGGATTTAAAAATTGAGGGATAGTTGGAGGATTGTTGTTGTAGAAGCTAACTGAATCGTTGACAATGTTGTTTGCTGAGTCGTTAACGAATACTGTAATATTGTTCCATATACCTTTAATTGGAACGAATGTAATGAAATCGCAATTTACTATTTGTACAGGTTGGCTGTAGTTTAATGTGTACCAGCATTTGTCAAGAAAAGTATCATTTGCGGTTATATTTAATGTGATATTTGACGAACCAAGTACACTGCCGTTGATAGGATCTGTGATGTTTACCGTAGGAGGGATGTTGTCGTGAGTTATAGTTCTTGTTTCTGTTATATTTGTGTTGCCTGCTTTGTCAGTTGCGGTTACGTTATAATTGTAAATGTTTCCGTCAGCAAGTCCAGTTTGAAGGGTTGTGAATTGGTATTTTGCTGATGATAGTTGGCTTATTTCAGAATCTGAAATATTGTATGTGTTTTCTGTGTTGTTCCAGATGTATGTTATATTGTTGAAATATGAATCTGTGATATTAACACTAATAGTAATGTTTTCTCCAGCACCCCAGTTGTTATTGATTGTTGGAGGTATGAATTGGATTAATGGTTTAGTGGTGTCAATAGTTAATGTATAGTTGATTGAACTATTTGTATTATTGTCTAGATCAAATGCGTTTACATGCCAGCTATATACTCCCTCTGTAAGTGTGACATTTTGTGTTGTAATTTCTTGAATAAGTCCTTGGGTAATAGATAGATTGTAACCACTATTATTGATCCAAAGAGTAGCGTTTTTTATTTTTAAAGGTGCAGAAATATTTACTGTGAAATTATTATTAAGAGCATTTGTATATGTATTATTAACTGGCAATAGTAGGCTAATAGTTGGTGCACCTTCGCCAATAGAGTATTCTGAGAAGCCGGTTACGTTGAAGATGTATGTGTTTGAATCTTGAATTCTTGTACATATATTTGTTGGACATGGGTTATTATTTCTGTAAATGGCTTTTGCATATAATCCAAGTGAGTCTGTGTTGTAGAGTGTTAATTGGGCAGAATCGTTTAATCCGCTATAAGATGAATTTACGTATATGTTGTTTGTTGATATTTGTAAAGCTTCTGTATAATTTATAGAATTTGCATTTGAGATTGTTGAAGTGAATTCTAATTTTGCATTAGGTGTTTCTTTTGTTATGAATGGATTGCTATCTGAGAATGTACTATCAGTAAGAGATAGAGATGTGTTGTAATATAATCGTGTAGTACCAGATGTGGATTGATCAATTGTAGAGTTAATGCTTAAATATCCAGTGGAGTTGATTGTCAAATCTCCTCCAACACCGTTATTACAATTTCCAACACTACCCCTGTCTAGATCAATATCTCCAGTTATTGTGTTGCCATCTGAAATAAGTATTACGTCTCCACCATCACCACGATTTCCTACAGTGGCACTACAAGAACTACTATACCCAGAACCACCCTCTCCATATATATTTCCAGTTATTATTAATTCGTTTGTTGCATTGATTTGTAATAAACCAGCATCACCACCATCCCCTTGGAATGTTCCAGATGTACAGTCGCCTCCTTCAATATTTGCACTTCCTTCTATGTAAACGTTTGTAGCATCAATGTAAAATGATCCAGCATCACCACCGTCCTGGTTAGCTCCGCTTGTTCTTAGATAATCTCCTGCCCTTGCACTTATTTCACCGGTGTTTGTAACGTTTAATGTTGTTGTTGTTACTCGTAGTACCCCAGATTGAGGCAAGAGTTCCCATGAATCACCACTTCTAGATCCGAGAGTTCCTTTGATAATAATATTTTCTGCATTAATATTTCCATTCATCCATAATGTACTGTTAACATTCATGGTCAGTACCGATACATTTATTTCAGAGTTAGACCAGACAGAATCAAAGCAATCACCCGTTCCAGCAGGACGAGTAGTTATGGTTCCATTTAATGTGATATTAATATTGGGGTTTGTTAGTAGGAATTTTCCACCATCTCCTCTTTTCCCGTTGATTGCACCACATGCAGAGGCATCTCCTACTCCGCCGTGTGCATATATTATACCGCCTATGAAAAGATTGTTTCTGCTGTAGATTTCGACAGTGCCGCCATCTCCGCCAGCAATAAGATCATCCCATTCAACATAGCCACCACCTCGTACATCAATTGTACCGTTAAGATGAAGTGTACTTATGTTTAATACAACATTACCTCCACTTCCTGCATATTGTGCACTATTATCTCTATCATTATTACCACCACTACAGTCAAGATACCCAGCAATGTTTAGTATGTCGGCATTGATAGTTATTAATCCACCATTTGGTATGTTGGCACCATTTGAGGGTTGATCGTCTGTATTTGCACCAAAGCTTCCTTGAATGTTTACCTCGGTTGCATTGATTGTTCCAGCTATTTGGTTTGTTGATGTGCTTGTAACTTTTACGTAAGATGCATCTATGTATGAGTTTTGCCAATCACTGTCGTAGTATCCACCAAGGGGTCTTGGATCAAGATCTATAGTACTATTAAAGGTTACATTATGATTAGGATTATTAATTGTTAAATATCCGGAATTTCCAATATGACCATTGTTGCCTGAAATTGCATAGTATCCATAACCACCTTTGCCAGATATGTCACCGTTGATGATTAGATTGTTTTGGCTGTTTATTATAATTCCACCAGAATTAGCACCGTTTCCTAGTTGATCCCATCCAGATGTGCTTCCTCCGCCAACATTTAGAATTCCATTTAGATATAATGTTGTTGTATTTATTGTAATTATTCCACCGGTTTTAGCATAACATCCGTTACAGGCTGCAGAAAGACTTCCACCCCTACTATATATTGTTGCTCCATCATTGAAGTTAAATGTGGATGTTATTATTGTTGTACTTGAACCAATTTTTGGAGATGTTGCGTGAGCATAACCATCAAGATCTAATGTTGAACCATTTTGCATGGTTAAGTTGCCTGTTACGTTGATAGTGAAAGTTATTCCTTGATCTGTTGAAATGCTTCCGTTGCTTCCAATAATTAAGTTACCGCCGACAGACATTGTTTCTCCATTGGTTGGATTGTAGGTTGTGTTTAATAGACAATGTGTGTAAAGATTTTCCATATATGAAGGACACGATAGTGAGTAGAATGTTCCGTTGTCACCATATGTAGCAGTTGGTGTACCACTACCTCCTGCAACAAAGTAATCACCTGACCATGAATCACTAATTGTTGTGTAATACGCAATTCTTCCACCAGCTCCACCACCACTTTCACTAGTTGATTCAACTGCTCCATTCCCACCAGTGGCAGATAAATTCCCATTGCCAATTAATGACTTAGTATAAATTAGGATACTTCCACCGGAACCTCCTCCTGATGCTCTTCCGTTAGAACCCCTATTCCCATCATCTCCGTTTGTAGATATTTGGCCGGATAGATTAAAAGTATCTGAAATATTAATAATTATTTTTGAACCGCCGGTTCCCCCAATTAGTCCATAACAATTTCCACCACCACTTCCAAAATCAAGAGGTGTAATCATAGAACCATATATTGAACCACCTGAAGTATCTTCACCATCACCACCAAATCCACCATGTCCAGCTCCTCCCGAACCCACATAAGTGCCAGTTGCATTTACACCTGCACCATCACCGTTTCCACCAGAATAACCACATCCAGATAAATCCAATACAGAACCAGATCCAATTGTTAGATTAATCGCGCGAATATTAAGAGAGATAAGCTTTCCAGAACAACCAATTTTTATTTTTGTTATATCTAATTCTTCTCCAAAATAAATATTTGTTGAATTTATTAATGTATCATCAATATTGTGTAATGTTAGATTAATATTTGTAAAGTTCCATAAATTTTTATTATTAGTATTATAATATGATGTATTCTTATTATGATCAGATGTTGTAAAGCCTTGGCTTATGTAAACATTGCTTGCATCAACTTCAGTAAAAATAATTGTACCATTTTGTCCATTTTCTGCACCTGTAAGACTTGTTCCACCATAGGCAAAAGCAGATGAAAAATTAAGTGTAGATTCATTATAATAAACAGCAATTCTTCCAGCAGAACCTCCACCACTTTCACTTGTAGATTCTTTGTCCCCATTTCCACCATTTGCTGATATATTACCCTGACCGAGAATACTGTTTGCTGTTATATATATAGATCCACCAGAACCAGCGCCTGAGACTCTTCCGCTACTTCCTCTAACTCCATTTTCTCCATTGGATAATATTGAACCAGATAATGTGAGTGTATTTCTTACTATTAAACTAAGTATTCCTCCACCACTTCCACCTGCAATTCCATTACAATCTCCACCACCACTTCCATATGAAGATGGTTTTAATGTTGACCCATATATTGAACCACCTGAAGTATCTTCACCATCACCACCAAATCCACCATGTC
>CAZYEG010000042.1:0-1648 GCA_964646365.1 uncultured Methanosarcinales archaeon | reverse complement strand
CAGCTCCTCCCGAACCCACATAAGTGCCAGTTGCATTTACACCTGCACCATCACCATTCCCATTAGAATATCCATAACCGTTTGTGTTGATTGCTCCATCGATATTTAGATCAATGGTAGTTATAGAAATATTTCCACCTTTTATTTCTCCGCCAGATTGTATCGTTATGTTATTGAAGTTTAATATGATAGTTTGTCTGTTTGTCGTGTTTTCAACAGAGCCGTTTGATCCGATGATTAGATTATTTCCTGAAATAATTTCTCCATCAGTGTAAGTATAAGTATGATTGACTAAACAATTGTCTGAAAGACTACCTGAATCACATATATCTTCTCCAATCGAATATTCGCTAAATCCAGTTGCATTGAATATGTATGTGTTGTTGTCTTGAATTTCTGTACAGATTGATGAAGGGCAAATATTTCCATCTTTGTAAGGCCATCTTCTTGTATAACCTAAAGAATCTGTGTTGTAAAATGTTAAAATTGATGACACATTTAAGTTGCTGTAGGCTGACGCGTTAACAATGATAGAATTATTTGAAATGTTTATAGCGTTTTCAAAATTTATTGTATCAGGGTTTGCTATAACTGTGTTTGAGCTTACAGCTCCATAATGATTATATAATTTTATGTAAGGATCTCTTCCGGAAAATGTTATTGCTGTTGAGTTGAAATAGCCAGAGTTATTATAAACTATTTGGGATGTTCCGGCTGTTGGATTTCTATTCCCTGTGGCTCTTACATCAAATGTTCCAGAGTAATTTATAATTCTAGCATGAACTGCGACTCTTCCACCGCCTCCCCCGCTATATGAAGGGTCACCACCTATTGCACTAATTTCTCCATCTCCTGCAAATTGGTCAGTAGTAATAAAGACACTTCCTCCTGCTCCTCCATGGCTTGATCCTCCAGTTGTGGCGTCCGCACTAATTGTACCATTATTTTCAACATAGTTTGCAACTATTATTACAGCTCCAGCACCAACACTGCTACTTCCAGATCCTAATGCAATTGGATTTTCTATACTGCCATATGTTGGAAGAGGATTTGGTGATGGTGTGCTTCCCCCGCCACTACCTCCATGTGTACCACCAGTGCTTGCAGAATTATAGTATCCTGGTCCCCTTATCCACATTGTAGCATATGGATCTGAACCAGTCCCCCTAAAACCGAGATTGTCTGCGTTGATACTTCCTCCTGAATTTATAACAATATTTTCTGCTATAATTGTAGCTGCGGTTCCTTCCCACTCGTCGGTGTCACCATTGTAATTAGAACGTGCTTCTCCTTCAATTTCTAAGTGGCCACCATTAAAAATTGTGATATTTCCAAATGTATAATTAGATATGTTTCCTGAGCCAATTGTAATTGTGTTGGAAATATTTAGGTTTACATTTTCTGGGAATACAATAGTCCCGTAGAATGGACCTCTACCACTTCCGGCTGCAACACTTAGGCTTCCACTGAATGCATAATTTGCAATGTTGTAAAAACTAATTCTACCTCCACCACCACCACCATAATTAACACTACCACCATCTGCAGTTATTGTTCCTGAACCGTTTAGTAAATTTCCAATAATCCAAATACTTCCTCCTGCTCCACCTCTTGCATTTCCACCATCTTGAGCGTCAGAAGAGATAGT
>CAZYEG010000041.1:0-8558 GCA_964646365.1 uncultured Methanosarcinales archaeon | reverse complement strand
GGATTCCTTAAAAGCATTTTTTAACTCCTTTAGGTACCCATGATTCATTACATTTATACTAAAAACACAATCAAATGTTGCATCTTCAAAAGGAAGCGAATGAAAGTCCGCCTCTTTAATGTGAATATTTTTAATCTGATTATCAGTTATTTTTTTATTGACAAATTTTACAACATCTGGAGCGCTATCTATACCAAACACATCAGTATTTTTGCTCCCAGCATAGAAAGTATTTCTACCTCTGCCGCAACCAATATCAAGGACCTTTCCTTTACCGTATTTATCAAAAAACTCAACAAATAAAGGCTCTGGTTCTTCAAATTGAAATTCTTTATCTTTAAAAAGCTCATTCCACTCTGTCATTCCTCAAAATAACGAAAAACCATATATAAATATATGTTGTACTAAAAACGGACAACAAAGTTTATATACTATAATCTCTTAATAAACCCAATGGAAAAATCAATCCTAATAGATGCAGGACTTACCAAAAAAGAGTCTGAAATATTTTTATTACTCACTCAAAAAGGAGCATCACTAGCATCAAGTATAGCAAAAAACACAGATATTTCTCGTCCACATGTATACGATACGCTCGCGACATTAATCGAAAAAGGACTTGTCGGATATGTAATTAAAAACAACAGAAAATACTTTAAGGCAGCCCCACCAGAGCAGCTTCTAAATTATATTAATGGTGAAAAATTAAAACTTGAAAAAAAAGAACAAAATATTGCAAAAATCATACCAGAATTAAAAAAACTGACAAATCCTAAAAAAACAACCCTGTCAGTAGAAGTTTATGAAGGCAAAGAGGGCTTTAAATCCATTTTTAAAGACATAATCTCAGAAAAGAAAAATTTTGTTGCCTTTGGAGCTTCAGGTAAGTTTGAAAAGATGCTTCCTGTCTTCTCTCAAATATTCATAAAAAAACGAGAACAGTTAGGCATTAAAGGAAAACTGATCGTAGTTGAGGGGGTTAAGCCCGCTCAGTCTTCGCAAAACCAATATCGCCGTATACCAAAACAGTACGCATCTCCCTCAACTACTGTTGTTTACGGTAGTAAAGTTGCAATATTTTTATGGCATGATCCCCTCATTGGAATACTTATAAACAATAAAGAGACAGCACGTTCATACAGGCATTATTTTGAGCTTTTATGGAAAAATGCTATCAAATGAAAACAAAAATTTATAAACATCTAAAATAGGTGAAAATACATGAAAAAAAGAGCTGGAAACATTATCCGAGATCTAAAATCTCTTGAATCAAGAAGTCTTTCAAGTCTTAAGAAAAAGCAACAGAATACATATGACAAACTTGTTGTTCTTAAAGAGGATTATGAAAGTAAGCTTCAGAATTTTGAATCAGAATTTCAAGCACAAAGAAAAGAACAAATTGATAATCTAAAATCAGAAATATCAGAAATGGAATTTGTTAGTGATTCAGAACTTAATAAACTTAAGAGATTATATCAAAAGAATTTTGCAAAAGCAAAGGATACTGGGGTAAATTTTTTGCTGAATTAGACAGAATATGTTTTCAACAGAAAAAATTTTACACATGAGGGTATTTATACCTAAATCTAAACTTAATAGTGTAACCTCTGCGCTTTTTGAAAAAGGAATATGTCAAATAAAAGAAGCAGACTACAAAACTAAGTTCACTCCAGAGGATGAATCCCTTAATGAGACAAGGTCTCAGATAGAATCTTTGGTTTCTGACTTATCTCGTTACAAATCATCTATTCCAAAAGGATCAATATCATCTTTATTCTCTACAAAAGAACCATTAAAGACACAGGTTGATGATGATTCAGACAGAAGTATTCTTGACAACATCAACCAGGAATTATACACTTTGATGCCAATTGTAGGAGATAAAATTGCATCAATAGAAGAAAAGAAGGATAAGATAGAAGAAAACAAAGAAATCATAAGAACTTTACGTTTGCTTCCAAAAGACAACACATCATTATACTCAGAAACTGGTGAAATTAAGACACTTGTGGGGCTTGTTTCAAATAAATCCCGAGATAAACTTTCAGACTCGCTTAAAGGCACAGTCTTCTCATTAGAAAAAGTCGACGATAAAAACTCATTAATCATACTGGTTTGTTTATCAAAGCAATATGATGATATACATAAAATTTTACACTCACTAGGATATGAAAGTCTCAAATTTCCGATAAAGAATAAGTCTCCAATCCAAATTATTAAAGAATTAAAATCAGACAATATTAAATTAAAGCATGCAATTTCTCAAAGAAAAACTGCACTTAAAGAGATTGCAAAAAAGAATTCAAAAAAGCTTGAACTCTTTAGTGAACAGTTAGATATTATTTCAGACAAATCTTTTGGGCTTTCAAAAATCGGTGTATCGGAATCATTTTCTCTCTTTGAATGTTTTGTTCCAGTTTCAAATACAGAAGAGTTCAAGAGCACAATCGCAAATTACGCGCAAGATCATTACATAGAAGTAAAAAAAGGAAAAGATTCACCGACTAAGTTTAAAAATTTTTCAATCTTCAGTCCATTTGAGATGATAACTAAGCTTTATTCAATACCAAAATATCGTAGGTTTGACCCAACATTCTTTTTGGCAATCACATTCTCAATATTTTTTGGTTTCATGTTAACTGATTTTGTATATGGGCTTCTTATGGCGGTGTTTGCCATCGGTGTACTTCGAGGAGGCGCTAAACACGATTCATCTCTAAAACAATTTTCGGCAGTACTGTTATGGTGTGGTATATCGACCATGATTATTGGTGCAGCATTCGGTTCATACTTTGGAGATTTTTTTCAACGTCTAGGTTTCCAAGTACCAATGTTTCTTGATTCCATGAAAGACATAATTCCTATGATGGCAATAGCGGTAGGCCTGGGGATATTTCATCTATTCCTAGGGCTCATGATAGGTTTTATAGAAAATTTAATTCAGAAAAAAGTTCGTGCAGCTTTTCTTGATCAAGGAGTCTGGATACTTTTCGTGATATCTGTCTTTTTGTTCCCATTCCAAACAACCAGAATGTATGGATTCATACTGCTCGGGATTTCAATATTGATTCAGGTCTCATTTAAGTTTGTAGAAGGAGGACCAATGATTTCAATCCTATCAGTATTTGATTATACAGGGTTTTTAGGTGACACATTCTCTTACGCAAGACTCATGGCCCTTGCAATTGGGACAGCAGGAATTGCGTTAGCAGTAAACTTCATGACACTTATGGTTGCAGAAATACCTTGGGTAGGATGGATATTTGCAATAGTACTTTTTGTACTTGGTCACGCATTCAATCTTATAATGAATGGTCTTGGTTCGTTCATTCACACGTTACGTCTTCATTTTTTGGAGCATTTTTCCAAGTATTATGAAGGTGGCGGTAATCTTTATGAACCATTTTTAGCTAAACGAAAAAAAACCCACTTGGAGGTGGAAATATGACAATATCAGCAGGAACAGCATTGGCAGTAGCAGGTGCGGGTCTCGCTATGGGAGTAGCAGGAATAAGTACAGCAATTGGAGTAAAGGCAGCAGGTGTAAGTGCTGCTGGAGCAGTTGCAGAGAACAAAGACAATTTTAAGAACGCATTAGTTCTTCAGGCTTTGCCGCAGACACAGACCGTATATGGATTTATCATCGCACTGTTTATTTTAATTGGAGCAGGACTACTTGGTAATCCATCTGAGTTAACAGTTTCACAAGGACTTGTTATGCTTGGCGCAGGAAGTATAGTTGCGATAACAGGAATATCTGCAGTCATGCAAGGATTAGTAGCAAGTGCAGGAATTTCATCATGCGCAAAGAATAAAGACGCATTCGTACCTAGCATCGTCTTTACAGGTCAATGCGAGACACCGGCAATATTCGGATTTATCATTGCAGTAATAATACTGGTTATTGGACTTGCAATTTTCTAAAGACAAGATCCCAAGACCAAAAGATACAATAAAATGGAAAATTACGGCGATATAAAAGGACTCAAAGAAAGCCTTAAAGGAGAGTTTCAATCGCGTGCATTAGAACTAGATTCGTACTACGAAGAGACTAAGTCGGCTCTTGAAAAAGAGTTTACTGAGAAACTTGAATTATTAAAGTCTGAATCAGGACAAAGTTTAGACTCGGAACTTGCGGAGTTAAAGATTGCTCTTGAAGCCTCAAAAAAGAATGAGGCAAACAAGACTCTTCAACAGGAGAAAGATAGATTGATCGAATTAGTGATTCAAGATATGCTCTCAAATGCAAAAAGTATAGTCCATTCTAAAAAATACTTAGACTATCTAAAAAAACAGATGCCTAAAGGCAAAGTAAAAATTTATGCGGATAGTACAAAGTATAAGTCTGTGATAAAAGGAGGCATCTCAGTTGATAAAAACATATTTGGTGTCAAGGTCTCAGACGCAAACATAGAATACGATCTAACTTTAAGCTCGTTAGTTGAAAACAACATGGAAGGACTAAAAGAGACTATAGCGAAGGTACTTTTCAAATGATTCCACTCGGTCCAGAGGTACTTGTGTATTTTGCAATAATAATAGGTATAGTTCTGCTATTTTTTGTTATGGCAGGTTCAACATTAAAAGTTATGCCATACCTATATGCAAACACCCGGATCTCTTACCGTTCAAAGAATCTTATAGGAAAGAATAAGTTCAAGGCTTTGATAGACATAAAAAATCTAAAAGATTTTATTCAATCAATATCAGATTCAGGTTATTTGGTTAATCATAAAGACAGGATAGATATTTCTTCTGTTCACGATACAATACAGAATTCCCACCTCCATGAGATTGAACAGATAATATCAATGTCACCAAAAGCTCTATCAAAAGTGCTTGTTTCGTACAAGTGTTTTTTTGAAGCAAAGATACTAAAACAAATTTATCGTGCTAAGAAAAAAGGAGACCAACTCTCATTAGATAAATTACCATCATTTGGAATATTTTCACCGCGTTTCAACGATAGATTAATTCAAGCAACAATTCCAGATCTAAAAGTAATTATGGCTTATACAATATATTCAAAAATTTTTAGCGAGGATTATGAAAATATTCTCGATTTTGAAAAAGCACTTGATAATTTTGTCATGAGCAGGTTCAATAAGACAGTAAATAGTCTCAAATTGTACGATAAGAAAGCAAATATTTCTCTTCTTAAAATGTATATAGAATCACAAGAGATGTTAATATTGATTAAATCTATTATTAGAGGAGAAGACCTAAAAGAAAGGATGGACATTGCATCAGGATTATCTCTTCCGATTGCAAATGATCTTGCAGAATCTGAGACCCTAGACACTTTTGTTGCCAAAACAAAGAATACAATTTATTATAAGCCACTTTCAAAAGCTCTTGGGAAACATTATACTGATCAAGGACTTTATCATTTTAGTGCAGCGCTTTATGCATCAATAAGAAAATTCATTGAAGACAATGAACTGATGCATTACCAAGGACCGTTTCAGATAC
This sequence comes from uncultured Methanosarcinales archaeon, assembly GCA_964646365.1. Lineage (GTDB taxonomy): Archaea > Nanobdellota > Nanobdellia > Woesearchaeales > CAZYEG01 > CAZYEG01. The sequence continues at coordinate 3,086 of CAZYEG010000041.1, read as the reverse complement.
TTTCATATTTATTAAAAAAAGAGATTGAAAAAACAAACCTTTACGCAATTAGTAAAGGAATAGAGTCTGGTTTTAGCCAGGAACAAGTTATGGGGATGGTAGCATGATGATCATAGGAAGCAACGAGCTCGTACTCGGTATGAAGTTTTGTGGAGTCAAAAAGAGTTATATCTTTAAGACACCAGAAGACATTTTAGAGAAAATAAAGTACGCTGATAAAAAAGAGATCATTATTGCTAATGCATCAGTGATTGAAAAAGTGCCAGAACTAAAAGAGTTCCCAAACTTAGCATCAATACCAGACAAGCTTGATGATTTTGGGAATGTTGACGATCTAAAATATATAGTAAAATCAGCCATTGGGGTTGAAATGGAGGGGTTATGATGATAACAGGTAGTATTAAGATGATTTCAGGTCCGGTTGTCCATGCAAAGGACATGAGAGGGTCAAAAATGTATGATGTTGTACGTGTAGGGAAAGAAAAGTTGTTAGGAGAAATTATCCAGCTTTTTGACGACATTGCAGTCATACAGGTATATGAAGAAACTGCAGGGCTTCGTCCAGATGAACCGGTAGTATCAACAGAAGAACCACTCACAATCGAGTTAGGTCCAGGACTGATCAAGAACATCTATGATGGTATTGGCCGTCCTCTAAAAGATCTTTCCGAGATGTCCGGTGATTTCATATCACGAGGACTTGTTGTGTCAAGTCTTGATAGAGATATGGTATACGATTTTAGACCAACAATGAAAGTTGGGCAAAATGTTTCAGCAGGACAAGTAATTGGTGAAGCAAAAGAATCAGAATTGATTATGCACAAGGTCATGATTTCTCCAGGCATCGAAGGGAAAATCACAAAGATTGTCAAAGGCAAAAAAAATATTGATGATGTAATTGCGGTTGTACAAAACGGATCGAAAAAACACAATATCACTCTTAGTACAAGATGGCCTGTAAGAAAACCAAGACCATACAAGCACAAACTTCAGCCAGACATACCACTAATCACTGGTAGAAGAATCTTTGACACATTTTTTCCTATTGCAAAAGGTGGAGTTGCAGCAATTCCTGGTCCATTCGGTGCAGGTAAAACAGTAACTCAGCAGGATCTTGCAAAATGGTCCGATGCAGACATTATCGTCTATATTGGTTGTGGCGAAAGAGGAAACGAGATGACAGATGTTCTAAAAGAATTTCCTGAATTAAAAGATCCAAAATCAGGAAAGCCTCTAATGGAAAGGACAATCCTTATTGCGAACACATCAAACATGCCAGTAGCAGCAAGAGAAGCATCAATCTACACAGGAATAACAATTGCAGAATATTATCGTGACATGGGTTACAACGTTGCACTTATGGCAGACTCAACATCACGTTGGGCTGAGTCAATGAGAGAGATTTCATCAAGGCTTGAAGAGATGCCAGGTGAAGAAGGTTACCCAGCATATTTGTCTTCAAAACTTGCACAGTTCTATGAACGTGCAGGAAGATGCACATGTCTTAATGGAGTGTCAGGTTCTGTTACAGCGATTGGCGCAGTATCCCCTCCAGGTGGAGACTTTTCTGAACCAGTAACACAAAACACACTTCGTATTGTAAAAGTATTTTGGGGACTTGATTCATCATTAGCTTACAAAAGACATTTCCCATCAATAAACTGGCTTACAAGTTATTCGTTGTATGATTTACCATTGCAGTCATATTTCAACAAAAATATTGCAAAGGATTTTTCAGATCTAAAAAATTCTGCAATGAAACTTCTTCAGAAAGAATCTGAATTACAAGAAATTGTCCAGCTTGTTGGACCAGACGCTCTTCCTGAACCAGACAAATTAGTATTGTATACGACAAAGTCCTTAAGAGAAGATTATCTTCAGCAGAACTCTTTTGATAAAGAAGATGCATATTGCAGTCTTGAAAAACAATATATCATGCTTAAAACTACGATGAACCACTATCATCGATGCAAAGAGGCAATTGAAAATGGATTAGTACGTGTAAATTATTTGACCGGTTTAAAGATTAATGAGATGATTGCAAGATTAAGATATTCAAAAGACATTACAAAAGACAGCAAAAAAGTTGAACAGGAGTCAATTGATTGTGTTAGCAAAGGAGGTGGTGACCAATGATTAAAGAATACACGTCAGTAAAAGAGGTTACAGGCCCCCTCATAGTAATCGATCAAGTCACAGATGTATCATACGGCGAATTGGTTTCAGTTACAACTCCATTAGGTGAAAAAAAACTTGGTCAAGTTCTTGAAGTTGATGCCAATAAAGCAGTTGTACAGTTATTCAAAGGCACAGGAGATATTGACACAAAGAAAACTAAAGTACGTTTTACTGGGGAGACAATGAAAATCGGTGTCAGTCCAGATATGCTTGGAAGAGTATTTAACGCAATAGGAAAACCACTAGATGGTGGCCCTGACATAATCCCAGAGAAGCGAATAGACATAAACGGCATACCAATCAACCCTTATAGACGTGATCATCCTGAAGATTTTATCCAGACAGGGATATCTTCAATAGATTTGATGAATACACTTGTAAGAGGACAAAAACTCCCAATTTTTTCAGGATCAGGTCTTCCACATAATATAATGGCTGCACAGATTGCACGACAAGCTAAAGTTGCAGGCGGCAAAGGACGTTTTGCTGTTGTATTTGGTGCAATGGGTATAACAAATGAAGAAGCGCTTTTCTTTAGGAAAGAACTTGAGACCACAGGAAATTCAATAATGTTTTTGAATCTTGCAAATGATCCAGCAATTGAAAGGATTATTATGCCACGTGTTGCCCTTACTGTTGCAGAATATCTTGCATTTGAAAAAGGCATGCACATTTTAGTTATACTTACCGATATGACAAATTATTGTGAAGCATTAAGAGAAATCTCCGCAGCTAGAAACGAAGTTCCTGGAAGAAGGGGATATCCAGGTTACATGTATACGGATCTTGCATCAATCTATGAACGGGCTGGAAAAATAAAAGACAGAGAAGGTTCTATTACACAGATACCGATACTTACAATGCCAGATGATGATATCACTCATCCAATCCCAGACCTTACAGGATAT
>CAZYEG010000040.1:0-8564 GCA_964646365.1 uncultured Methanosarcinales archaeon | reverse complement strand
TCCAAAAGTTGTCAAGTTGGTACAGGATTTTGGTAGTGATGTATTCTTAGATTTAAAATATCACGACATTCCAAATACGGTTAAGGGAGCTGCGAAAGCTGCTGCTGAACTTGGAGTGTATATGTTTAATGTTCATGCTTCTGGTGGCCTTGAAATGATGAAGGCTGCAAAAGCAGGTGTAAAAGAAGCTAAGACAGAATTCAAACCAATTATTACAGCAGTGACAGTGTTGACTAGTCTTGATAAGAAAGGGCTTAACTCTGTTGGCGTTGAAGGTGAAGTAACTGATCAGGTTCTTCGGCTGGCTAAAATGGCTGCTGAAGCAGGACTTAATGGGATTGTTTGTAGTGCAGCAGATCTTAAAGTAGTCAAAAAAGATTTGCCTGAAGATTTCATGTTTGTGACACCTGGAATAAAAGGGCCAAAAACCCCTGCGGGAAAAGACCAAAAAAGAGTTTTTACACCAGGGAATGCAATTGAGGATGGTTCTTCAATTCTTGTTATTGGTCGTGCAATTACTGCTGCTCCTAATAGGTTGAAAGCTGCTATGGAAGTTTTAGATGATATGGCGAGGGTTATATAATGATAAAAATAGCTCCATCAATATTGTCTGCTGATTTTGGTTGTTTGCAAAGTGAGATTGACAAAGTTAGTAATGCAGAGTATTTGCATTTTGATGTTATGGATGGACACTTTGTTCCGAATTTAACTGTTGGTCCAGTAGTGCTTAAGAGTTTGAAGACGAAGATGTTTAAGGATGTTCATTTGATGATAACCAATCCTCTTGACTTTGTTGAATCTTTTTCAAAGGCTGGTGCGGATGGTATCACTTTTCATGCGGAAGTTTGTAAGGATTGTTCTGATGAGATTATTGAAAAGATAAAAGCTAATGGTTGTAAAGTTGGCGTTGCACTTAATCCAGATAGTGATTTGGGGTTAATTGAATCGTATTTGGACAAGGTCGATATGGTACTTTTAATGACTGTTTTTCCAGGTTTTGGTGGGCAGGAGTTTATTGTGGATGTTCTTGATAAGATTCGAAAATTAAGAGAGATTGCACCAGAGATTGACATCCAGGTTGATGGTGGGATTAATTATGATACTATTAAGTTAGCAAAGGAAGCTGGTGCAAATGTGTTTGTTTCTGGAAGTTTTATCTTTGGATCGGAAGAGCCAGCCAAGGTTGTTGATGAGCTAAAGAAGAAGTGTGAATGATTATTTCATAAGTCCCAATACATAATTAGCAAATTCATCAGGAATGTTTTTTTCTTCAGAATCTAAAGTCGCAATCCCATTTTCGTATGAGATTTTACATACTTCTTTGTAATCTATTATTGCTTGATTGATAGCATCTTTTGAATAGAATTTAGGATTAAGATTGATCTTTGCCATATTTTTCTTCCCATGGAATTGCAATACCTTCTGGATCGTCAAGGTAGTTATCATCATCTTTTTCTTCTTCGTTAAACCCATTTGTGAGAAGAGCTCTTTGGATGATTGCTTTTCTGATGTCAGCGTTTTTTTCTGATTGTGTTTTGTATACTGCCCAATTTAGAAGTTCAGAAGTGAACTCATCTGCAAGGTTTGTAGAAGTATTATCTTTTGGCTTAATACTGACAATTACTTCTGTTTCAGGGTCTCCACTAAGAAGAACATATGCCTTGTCAAGCATGCTGTATGCAGCGGAATATATTACATCTAAAGGGTATATTTTGGGATTTACTTTTACTTCTGTCATAATAGGCAGAAAATAGATTAATTATTTAAAATATTATTGTTATCCATACTATATGATCGTTACAGTCACAGGGAAAGCTGGATCTGGTAAGAGTTTGGCGTCTAAAGTCTTTGCAAGTAAAGGGTTTAAGCTTATTGATGCAGATAGGATTGGGCATGATGTTTTAGAATATCCTGATGTTAAGAAAAATATTGTGTCTGTGTTTGGGGAAAACGTGTTGAACGAAGATAAGATTGATAGAAAGATTCTAGGGGATATAGTGTTTAATGACAAGAATAAATTAAAAGAGTTAAACAAAATTGTTCATCCAGTTATTTGTAAGGAAATTATGAATAGTGTGAGTTCTCCGGGCAACTTTGTCATTGATGCAGCATTGTTCTATGAATTGAATTTGGTCGATATAACGGATATAATCGTGCTTGTTACTGCGCCAAGAGAGATGGTGTACAAAAGGTTGAGCAAAAAATATTCAAAAGAAATTATAGATAATATTTATAAAAGTCAGAAGCTTCCTAAGAATTATGATTATCTGATTGAGAATGATTTTCATGATAAGAACAGATTTATGTCAATAGTTAATTCAATTATTAAAGAAATGGCGGAATGATAATATGACACATAGAGCAGAACTTGCAATTTATCCAGGAACATTTGATCCAATAACAAATGGGCATATTGATATAATTAAAAGATCGTTGAAATTGTTTAGAAAAATAATTGTTGCTGTGGCTGATAATAAAGAAAAAAATACACTTTTTAGTGTAAGTGAAAGAGTTGAGATGATTAAAAAAGTCACAGAAGGAATGGATGTTGAAGTTGAATCTTTTTCTGGGCTTTTGGTAAGATTTCTGAAGGAGAAAAAATGTAATGTTGTAATACGTGCACTTCGAGCTGTGTCAGATTTTGAATATGAGTTTCAAATGGCAGTGATGAATAAAAAAATGAATTCAGAATTGGATACGATATTTTTAATGACTAATAAAGAGTTTTTTTATCTAAGTTCAAGTATAGTAAAGCAAGTTGCTCGTGAATATGGGGATATTAATGGCTTAGTTCCTGAAGAAGTAGAAAAAAAATTAAAAAAAAAATTTCAAAAATCTTAGATTTTTGAGTACAATTTATTCTATCAATAAAAGATAGAATGTCATTGTTTAAAGATCGTTAACAGTAATTATTGCGACCTTTGTTTCTGTTTGTTTAACCTTTGAACTCATTCCAACAAGGAATTTTACATTAATCTTCTCAGCGGTTATTGCAAGTGATTTTTCGATGATTCCATCAAAAATAACTGCATGAACTCCTGAGCTGAGACTCTTGATTGTTGTAATCAATTCGCTAAGAGGTACTTTTCCTAGAATATTTGATTTACTATCAAGGATGTATGCTCCTCTTGTCCCGATTAAATCCTCAAGCATTGTTTTGAAGTTCTTTTTTTCATCTGCACTCATTTTAGCAGGATCTTTTTTTACTGCTGCTTGTGCTCTTGGTGCGAACTTCTTTTGTTGGCCGCCCTGTTGATTTGATCCAGGAGCTGGTCTTCTTGCTTGTTGAGGTCTGGACTGTTGTTGATTTCTGTTGTTATTGCTGTTTCCAGAGTCGACTTTTATCTGTTCAGGTGAAACTTTTGAACGAAGTGCTTTATGAATTTCCTTCTTGGTCAATTCTTCAACTTCCTTACCATCTGGAGCTTTTGTTACGAAGTCAATTTCGCTTACTTGTAAAAGCTCTTTAATGTTAAGGTCGCCGCCTCTGTCTCCATCAACAAAAACTGTGACAATCTTTTTCTTAGAAAGTTCAATTATTGTTTGAGGTACATTGGAACCATTCATTGCAATAGCGTTCTTAAAACCATGTTTAAGAAGATTGATTACATCTGCTCTTCCTTCAACTACCATGATTTCATCAGATTCATCTATAGAAGGTCCTGCTGCGAGTCTGTCTTTTCCATATTCTTGGATTTCCATAACTCTTACAGAGTATGCAACTTCATCAGTAAGATCTTGGCTATCAGGCATGACGTTATCCATCATAAGCTTTAGAAGTTCTTTAGCTCTTTCGATAACGAAATTTCTTTTAGAGATTCTTACATCTTCAATGTTTTGTACTCTGATTTTAGCATTACATGGACCAATTCTCTGTATAATTTCCAGTGCAGCACCAATGATAGCGGTTTCTGCCTTGTCTAGAGAAGAAGGTATTACTATATTTCCATCTGTCTTTCCGCTTTTTGTATCAACATCAACTTCGATTCTGCCGATTCTTCCGGATCTTTGGAGTTCTCTAAGTTCTAAATCTTCTCCAAGAAGTCCTTCTGTCTGACCAAAGATTGCTCCTATTACGTCAGATTTGTCAACAACACCATCTATATTTATGGTTGCATGAACAATGTATTTTGATGCTACTAAACTAATTTTTCCCATTTTAATTCCTCCAATTTTTAGATTCAATAAGAATAAGTTAAACAGAGCTACTTACTAGCTCGTCCAATGCCATTTTTTAATACTGAGTGAATGATATTATGAATGTTAACCTTATTCTTAATGAATGATTATGAAATTTGTCGCCCGCATCACTAACTCCCAAGCTCATTGCTTGCATTTGGCGTAGCTCCCTAGAGTACTCTCGTGGCGGGCTGTATTACGTAAGAGTGTCTCGAGCTCACAGCAAAGGCAAATGCCCTGCTCACGGGAGGACCCATTCACATAATGTAATTAGAAGGAAATGAATCGTGGTTTTTAAACTTATGGTTTTTGCTTAAAATATTACGGACACATTTATTTAAATACATTGTAAATGTGTATAAATTTTAAAATAAATGTATATGTTCTAGGTTATAGAAAACATTATAAACAACGCAATTTTAAGAATGACTAAGAATGGGTATACAGATTGTGGCAGAATCGGACAGTGTTTTTTCTGAAGATATACATAATCAAATTATGTTTGAGCTTCAAAAAAGAATGGTAGATGTAGAGAATAATAGAGAAAAAAAAGCTTCATGTGAAAATGAAATTGCCGATATGGTTGTTCTAATAAATAAATTATCTGAAACCTATAATATTGATACTTCTTTGATTGATGATCGTAAGAGTCAGATTGAAAGTGACCTAAGTTAGAAAAAAAAGGTACCTGAGAGATTCTAAGATCATATTTGGGGATATGTGTGGTAGAATGAACCCTCTCAGGCACACATATTTGGGTACATAACTAGTAGTAGAGAGGTTTTAGTATATAAATCTTTTGTTTTGTTATTACTCTAAGGTGACAACATTAAGAAACATGGTAAATGGGGCCATTGTCTTCATGGTTAACAAATACAGGGAGTGTGTCATACTCTGGAGTTATGGCCTTTATAAGTCTTGATTCAAGTTCTCCAATAACATTATCGTATGTAGTTTTGCCAACTTTTCTTGGGTCGTATGCTGCTACAAATAACCCACCTTCTCTGGTTACTCTCATAAGTTCTGGTAGAATATCTGTTAATTCTTCAGGTGATTCTTGTAGGAATACTGCATCGAATTGACCATCCATTAAGTCTTCTGTATTATATGGATACTGTTCTGCCCCTCTATATGGAGTTCCAATTAAAGGTGTACTTTCTGATGAAACCAGATATGGCATGTTAAATGGTAAAGGGTTTTCTTGTCTTGGAACATCTTGATTAAGATAGATGGTTCTAAATTCAGGTTCGGCAAGAAGGTGTTCTGTTGCGGTGGCGCTTGGAAAATAGACAGTTCTAATATTGTGTCTTTCTGTGTTTTCTTTTAGAAATTGTACAGCTTTTGAATCATTTCTGATTTTGGGCATAATTACTACTTGTTTTGAATCTTTATTAATGTTATCTTAAGGAAGAGAGATTTTGTATTAAATTAGTAATTATTTCGAGAAAAATACGAAAAAAAAAGCAGGCGCGCTCAAGAATGGACAAGGGAAAGACAAAATGGTTAACCCAATAATCTCCTCAACTCCGCTACCCTTTGAGCATTGATATCCAAACTTATGGCTGCTTCATTCCTGATCTGACCAGATTCATTTCAATATCAATCCCATAGGACAGAGTCTCACCGTTGATAATCGGACCATCTCGTCAATCTAATGTCGCTTCTTAAGCTTCAGTCCTCTCGTAAAGTCGGTTTAGAGTAACAGGTGACGACTAACCACCCGACCTAGCCTGCAGAGTAAGTGGAATATATATAAGTTTAAAAGGTTTGTGGAGTTAATTATTTACTATATAGAAAATAAAAGTTTAAAAATGAAGATATATTCTTATCTATTTATGACAATTGTTTCAGAAGTATTCTTTGCAGTTCTTGCTGATGCGGCAAGGGAATCAGGTTATGAGATTGATGTCGATGGGGTTCGATATGAGGATTTTGTGGATTATCTTCAGGATGATGTAGCAGGTAATGTTCTTGGTTTTAGTAGGAGTGCAACACTAATTCCAATAGATGGTGGCTCTGAAGAGCGTGTTGGCACATTTGATGCGAGAATGAATTATCTTGGCAGAAGGGCTGTATATAGTATATGATGGTGAAAGATTTTCTAAACGTATTGAAACGGTAAGACTTGGTGTGTTTGCTTATCCATCAATAGATGAGACCGTAAAGGCAGGAATTATTGTTGGAAAGCCTGATCATCAAAGAGTTGTTGCAGGAGAGCCAAGTGTGGACAGAGTAGAATATCATGGAGACACCTTTGATGAACAGTTACAATCTATATATGCACTGAAAGAACTTCTTTAATACTAATATTTTTAACTTGTTTTTCATTCTTATTTGTTTATGGGGGCTAATCTTGAACGCAGTATAGAAAAACCAATCTTTATTTTTGGTTGTTGTAATAGCGGGACTACAATTCTTCTTAATTCTTTGCTGACCCACGAATCTCTTTATGGACCAGAAATTGATGGTCAGGATCTTGAGGGTTTACCGGATTCTATGCGTCATCACTTAGGTAACAGCACATTTAGGATGTGGGCACACCATCTTTTTTCTCAAGGTCCTGAAGGAGATACTCCAGGTTCAAATTTGGCTTATTATGTTACTGAAGATAATTATAATGAAGATGATAGGGGAAGAATAGTTGAGGCAGTGAGTGATTTTGTACATCCAGAATCTCGACTTGTTATGAAGAGTCCAGCTGATACTTTAAGAGCAAGACTGATACAATCCTATTTCCCGGATGCTCATTTTATTTCAGTTGTGAGAAATGGCTATGCTGTCGCAGAAGGAATTAGAAGAAAAAGAGAATACGATCCGGATAGGCCACAATATCAAGGCTTAATAACATCTATTGAAGATGCAGCTGAACAATGGCAGAATGCAAATAGGGTTGTTTGTTCGTATGAAGATCTGAATCTACTTGAGAGATATAAGATTATTAGGTACGAGGATTTGGTTGCAAATCCAGAAGAAACTGTTGCAGATTTGCTTTCTTTTTGTGAATTAGATTCGTCTAATTTTACAATGCCACATTTTAGGACAGATCTTAATAAAGAACAAATTAATAGATTAAGTGGGGATGAAATACAGGTTGTTACAGATATAGCAAGACCTATGCTGGAAAGGTTTGATTATGATATTTTGTCTTAAATTCCACGTATCTCAACTTTCTTAAAGAACGGTTCAAGAGTTTTTCCAAATTTTCTTAATTCGTCTGGTGTGTATGGGGTCTTTGTTTGATAATCTTTGTTGATCATTTCATTATCTGTAGTAAATTGTTGAAGAACGTATTTGTCTGATCCATTTAGCCATTCGCCAATATTTTTTGCAATGTTACCATTGTAAAGGTCTTTTACTATAGTTGTTCTGAACTCATACTTTATGTTTGATTCTTTTAGGATTTTTATTGTTTGGTCAATTTTGTCGATATCTGCTTTTACGCCAGATGCAATATCATAATTGGCTTTATCGGATTTTATGTCCATAGCAACATAGTCGATTAATTTTTCATTAATTAAGTCTTTTATAATATCTGGTTTTGTACCATTTGTATCAAGTTTAACAAGAAGTTCAACTTCTTTAATTTTTTTACAAAGGTCTTTTAGTCCTTCACAGAGTGTTGGTTCTCCACCGGTTATACAAACTCCATCAATCAATTTTTTTCTTTCTTTTAGAAATTCGATAAAGTCTTCTGTTGATATTGACCCTTCTTCTATTTTTCCTTCAGCTAATTTTGGATTATGACAGAATGGGCATCGAAAATTGCAACCAGAAGTGAAAATAGTTGTACATATGTTGCCTGGAAAATCAATTAGAGAAGTTTTGTATATTCCTGCAATATTCATGATAACACCAAAATAATAAATAAAAAAATTATACTATGCTTTTAACCTCATCAATTGATTGAGCGATATTGATGATTTTTTGTTCATCGTCAAGCATTAGCATTATTGGTAGAACGACTGAATTGTCATCATTTCTTTTTAGTTGATCTCTAATATTTCTGTAGTATCCTTGAAATGATTTATATCCATCAGGATCTTTAAGGTCTACAGTCTCTCCTGTCATGTTTTTGTCTTTAATGTAAGATTTCACTGTGTCACATTTGTCGCAGTGTGGGAATGTGAATAGCATGTAATTTGAAATAGGAGAAGAAATGGTTTCTCCCTCGTTTGTAAGTACGGGAGCAACCTCTGCTGTTTTTGTAGGAATTGATGAACTTAGACTGATTTTTTCATCAAACGCTACTCTAAACTTAAATTCTTCTTGTTTTCCTTTATTCCAGTGTTGTACTGGGTTATGATATCCGACAACTCTACTATAAACCTCGCATTTATTTCCGCATTTCATTTTGTTTTCATAACCTCCTTTTTTATTCAGTGCAG